>CALMQQ010000260.1 GCA_937871845.1 uncultured bacterium | reverse complement strand
ATTGCCTATCCCAATAAGGCATATTTTCGGTATTTGTCCCACCCCATTCTGCGATTCCTGTGACAACATGAACTTTTGTATGCCTATCCATCCTTCTCAAATGGTTTGGCTTGGACAAATCAATTCCAGCTTGAAGTTGAGTATTAGGCTTAACTTTTTCCTTCTCTCTAGCATACATGTCGTTTACGGCTTCAAAAAACATTACTGGATGTGATACCACTTCTTGAAGGGGATAATTTAATACTGCAGTATGGGACGCTGAACTGTTTGGAAATAGTTCTTGGTCAAAGATGTGATTTTTAACGTCTGTGGAGAATTCACTACCCATACCTTAATATATTATATTAATAAGTAATGTGGGCAGTTAAAATAAATGTGTTATCCATTATACCATTTAAGTAAAGTGTGATTAATAGGAGGTCGTCTTGTAGTACATCCTATACGAGTCCTACAAGTGACCCCCCATCTTAGGAATTATTTATTGAGAATTTATCCAATTCTTTTTTCACTTGTACTAATAATTGTTTATCAACTTTAAAATCCTTTGAGTAAATTTCGTTATGTAATGAGCTCAAATCAAGTATGATATCTTTAGTATGTATATCATCAGGATTGAAATCATTGACCATAACAACTAATGGTTTAACGAAAAGTTTGTCATGCGTATCTTCGGGTAATTTATCCAGCAAAAACTTTCTTAATCTCATTGCATTGGATAATGCCTGTGTATTTGGAGATCTTAGTAATTGTTTACGCTTACCACTTATACCAAATTTCCGTTTCTCAGTTCGATACCATTTATCGCCATATACTTCAATCCTACCTGTATAATTCTTAGTTTCTATTACAAAAATCCCTTTCCTAGATAAGACAATATGGTCAATATCCATCTTACTATTAGGTAGCATTATATTTTGGTAACTATAACTATGCTCTACTTCTAACAGTTTATTAGCAACAACTATTTCTCCTTGGTCACCTCTTTCGTAACTATCATAGCTATCCCAGCTCGAAAAAAACATATCAATTATCTTATCCATTAATATGAATAGTCCACAAAAGCCTAACAAATAGAATAACAAAGTATTTTGCACAATGAATTTTTTATCAAGTAGAATGAGGAATATCAACACTGTAATAAATCCGCTAAGTAGCATTATTATAAGTTTTCTGGATTTTTGTTTTTTAGAATATTTACTCATATATGAATCAGTATAAACACTTTGTTCATGAACATGAAGACCTTGCTAGATACCATCATAAAATGAACAGTCAGTTAATGTAAAATTGACTAATTAAAGCAATAATATTAAAATCCTAATATATGAATCCTTCTCCAAATGACTGATAAAGTAGTTAAACTCTCAATAGATAATAGACTAATAATATTGGTTGTTTTATTAGTTGCAGGAATCTTTTCTCTATTTGTAATGTACGAAAAGATTAATGACCAACAAAAGCAGTCCAATTTCGAAGAATGCCAAGCCTCAGCATACAAGAGGTTCGGGGAACGACTTCAGTCACTTTGTGGAAAAAAAGATCTCTCAGAATGTCAAGCCTCAGAAATATCTACAGACTTAGCAGATCACTACACTAAAATGTATGATGATGAGAATGATGATTGTTTGAAAATTATGCTTTATGATTAATTTGCTATGAAAAGGTCCTATGCTTTAATCGCACTCATATTTACAAGTTTAATTATAATCATGCTTGGTATCCTAGTTGGATACCCAATTTATAAGGACCAATCAAGAAAAGAGCTTGTTAGTAATTGTAACGAGTTTCGAGATTTCTCACTTAGAGAGAAGCTTAGCGAAGTGTGCAAAGACGAGGGTTTTAGAAACACTGACGAATGTAAACTTCCAGATGATACGTTTAAAGCTATAAATAATTACGCGGACATACAAGAGGAAGCATGCATCAAACAAGACTGGCCTTCCAAATATGATGAATAGTATTAGTTTATAGTATATAGTTTCCAATACCCATGTAATGATATTGAGAACTACTAAATTGTCGACTCTGAAAGCAGTGAATTTATATTATTAATGTTGAAGTTAAAATCAATTTTAAGGTTTAGCAACGAGTCCAACAAGTGACCCCAGTGTTTCTGAGCTTGCGAAGAAATACACTGGGTAAGGTCTGCCGTAGCTTCAGCGAAGGCATGGCCACCCCAAGTGTGACTCTTAGCGGAAACAAACACACTATCAAAAGGTTTAACCCATTCGTAGCTTAGCTTTCCATCCTTTATTTCAAATTCGACTATTATTTTCGACGAGAATGTTCATCATACTTTTTATTCATTTTCTCTGCTGCCTTTTTCCCCAATAGTCCTTCAGATTGAACTCTGCTTGCATATTTGTCCGCCGAGCAACCTTTGACTCCTCTTCCTGTAGATGCGTCATTAGCAGCTTTGGCTTCTTTATTGGTTGACCAGACCATTCTTCAGGATTAGTTCCGATATATCCTTCACTAACCCTATTATCCCAAGAATAAGCTAAAAGAGGCAAAACAGCAGTTACGCCCAGACCCCATAACATACTACCTGCTAAGGTAGCTAAAGTTCGGCGAAGGACCTGTGGATTGTCTGGAAACATTTCATTAAACCCTGCTCCTAATCCGTGAAATGCCTTCTTGGGTCCACCTTGCTCCCAATCCGCTATAAAAGCTTCTGAACCGGGGAGAGTTCCAGGCAAAGGGGATGGTTGTGCTTTGTATCTTTGGACAAGGGATCTTACTAATCGCGATCCGAATGGCCTATTATTAGAAATATTGTCAGGATGAACAGCTTCCATTTCATCTATTCATATATA
>CALMQQ010000259.1 GCA_937871845.1 uncultured bacterium | reverse complement strand
CTTGTACCTCTTCTACTCCGTTGTCTACATGAGTTCCTATTATTAAGTCTGTTCCAGGGGATTTACCTAAACATTTAATCCTATGAGGTTCTGTAAGGTCCAACGCCCAATTAGTGAATATATGTACTCCCTCATTCTCTCCCACTTGGTGAATGTAATGTCTATCTGCAAGGTATAGGGTTTGATTCTGTATCTTCATTTGATGATAATCGGGGTCCCCTAATGTGAAAATCTTCACACTCCCTTGTGCTAAATCATTCCCTGTTAGTGTGTTCATTGTCCCATCCGCTACAGTTGAATGTATGTGTATGTGATAATTCAAACTTCTATCAACTGTTAGCTGAGTAGTCCAAAGTAAATAATTCCATCCATTAGCTAAACTAGCATTTGTAACTGTTTTAGAGGTGATAGAGTTGTTATCTTCATCATGAAGTGTTATTGTCCAGTCTCCAGTACCTTTAGCCAATACCTGTATTCCAATTCCATACTGTATTCTTTCATGGAAATTAATCGGGATTTTATGTGTTTCTCCCTCATTAACTGATGTTTGAAGAGTGTATGACTGTCCAGTCCCTCCCATTTCTTCCTGGTCTAGATGTAACTCTCCCCAATTCTCCTCTTTGTCTGTAGAGAATGTAGCTATCTTATCTATTCTTATCCTATGAATATAGTTTTGTGTAGCCCAATATAGATAACCATCATACTCACAAGCTCCGCTACATCCTGCACTACCATTTGTAGGGGCTGTTGTATCGAGTAGGGTATAAGGACTACCTTCTAACCATATCTTCCCTGATGAACTACTGAAGAATAATACTTGTCCAGTTGATAGTGCAATTGACACCTTACAAAACTCTGTAACAACTGTACTACTTGCTTTAACTGGTGCTTGATTGACTCTAATTTCTCCAGGAACTGAATGAAGATCTAGTCCAACTGCCTCAGCAACTGAATTAGGTGGTCCCTGAAAAATACTTTCTGCAATTCCTCCCGAATTGATATTCTTAACCTGAATGAAACTTGATTGTTTTTCTGCCATTATTTTATTTTAAGAGCTAAATTTTGGTCCATAAAGACGATTCTTTCTCCGTCTTTGTATATATGCTAGGTGTTACAGATTCTTCTTTTGTATAACTACTCGCTGTTACAGATTCTGTTTTAGTGTATGTGCTTGATACTCCTTCATCTTTTGTGAATGAGTCTGAACTTTCTCCAGGATGTTTTATCCATATCCCTATTTTTTCGCCGATAGTATACATTAAATCCTTAGAAATGCTATGAGGTGCATCTACCCTATATCTCAACTCATATTGTTTAGTGGTCCTTTGTACAATGATATATTCAAGTGCTTTCTCTAGAGCTGATGGTGTGATGGCTATTGTATACTGAAGGGCTTGTTCAATTGATTGTGGTGCTATGACTGTATACTCAATTCCTTTCGTTATTGCTGTACTACCCATAACCGAATAATCAGTATCTTTCTGAATAGTGCTTTCAAGCAGAATATTATAATCAAGGTCGGTTGTTGTGCTTGTTGTTGTTACTATTGCATAGTCAAGTTCTTTCTGAACTATTATTGAGGGGACATCGATAGAGTAGGTAACTCCCTTCTGAATAGTTGTACTTACTTGCAAGTTATAATTGATATCTTTCTCTACGTTCGTGGTGATTGATATGTAGTAGTCTACATCCTTTTGTATATCACCCTCAGTTATGACTCTATAATCTAATGCCTTGTCCTGGTCGATGGTAGTTATAACCGAATAATCAGCATCTTTCTGAATACCTGTAGAACCTTTTATAAAGTAAGTTACATCCTTCTGTATAAGTTTAGGAATTACTATATGATAATCAAGGTCTTTTGTAACATCCTGCTGAGATTCAACTGTATAAGTTAAATCTTTTGTTATTGTTGTTGAGGGTTGTACTTTATAGGATAAGTCTTTTTGTATTAATCCTTCTGTAGTGATGAAATACTCTAGGTCCTTTTGGATTGTTGTACTTGTAATTACTGTATAGTCAAGCGTTGCCTGTACCTTCTCAATTCCAGTAACCACAACCTCATAAAGCATACTCTTCTGTATTAATCCTTCCGTAAGGACTGTATAGTCCAGGTCTTTGTTTATACTATCAGTAATGATGATAATATACTCCAGGTCCTTTACTACACTATCAGAGGTAAGGATTGTATAATCTAAATCCTTCTGAATAGATGTTTCTAGCTTGATGAAATAATCCAGGTCCTTCTGTATTTGTGCGTTTGTTACAACTTGGTATTCTAATCCTTTCTGACTTGAGCTATCGCTAATAATTGTGTAGTCAACATCCTTTTGGATTGTTTCCGTTGTGGTTACAATAACTTCATACGTTAATCCTTTTGTTATTGAGATTTCATCTACTATGCTATAAGCCAAATTCTTTGTGATGGCAGTATCCGTTTTAATTCTATAAGCGATGGTTTTAGTAATAGAGACTGATGGTTGTACTTTGTATGCAAGGGTTTTGGTAATTGATACTTCAGTTTCTCCAGATGTAATAGTAAAGCTCCTAATAGAACTCCATGCTCCATACGAATTACTACCTGATGGGACAAGCCCTCTTACCCTCCAATAATAAGTATCGGGGTCAAGTGCCGACTGAACCGTATAGGCAACTGCAGTTCCAGAGGTGAAAGGGTCTGTATCACTTTCATCGGGTGAGTCCAGAAACCCCGCATCTGTACCAGAGACTGCATCAATTAACGGTCCACCGCCTACTGCATCAAAGCCAAGCGTGTCCTCTGTTAAAGTACCACTTTCTGTGAAGTCCCCAGCAGA
>CALMQQ010000258.1 GCA_937871845.1 uncultured bacterium | reverse complement strand
AGCAGGAACTATGATTACCAAAGAGGTGATGTTGTAATAGTAAAACAAGGTAATACTGATTTGATCAAAAGAGTTGTCGCTCTTGAAGGGGAAGAAGTTGAGATTAAAAATAATAATGTGTATATAAATGGTACGGAATTGGAAGAAGAATATTTACCAACCACCGTCAGAACAAAACTCCCCTCTTACGAACTCAGTCTTTTCCGTAATGATTCCTCAATAACTGTTCCTGCAAATTCATATTTTGTAATGGGAGACAATCGCGAACATAGTAAAGACTCACGTTTTAAGGAAATCGGTTTCATTTCGAGATCAAATATCAAAGGACGCGTAATTTTCCGTTACTGGCCTCTCGCAGACTTAGGAATTATACATAGAGGAGAATATAAATAATTTCCAAGTTCAAGATTCCCCTTTTCAATTCACTTCTAGCTTTACGCTTCTTGTTTTAACGTTTAACTTTATTGTGGTATATTTATGAATATCAATTTCACACATGGTTATCGCTATTGCCAATCAAAAAGGCGGTGTTGGCAAAACTACAACTGCAATCAACTTAGCTGTTTACCTAGGAAAACTTGGTAAAAAAGTCTTGCTTGTGGACTTAGACCCTCAATGAAACCTTACATCCGGTATCGGATTTGTTTCAAACGAAGATTCTGTGAATCCCATTTATCAAGGTTTATCGAAGTCTGTCTATGATATCCTTTCAAATAAAGCTAACATTCGTGAAGTCTTTGTATTAACAAAATATGAAAATGTTCACTTAATACCAGCTAGTATCGATTTAGCTGGCGCAGAAATCGAGCTAGTTAATGCTATTTCCAGAGAAACTATTTTAAAAAATGCTTTAGATGAGATTAAAAAAGACTATGATTACATATTCATTGACTGTCCCCCATCACTTGGATTATTAACTGTAAACGCACTAGTCGCTTCAACCAAAGTATTCATACCAGTGCAATGTGAATATTTCGCACTTGAAGGATTAGGGCAATTGATAAACACCATTAACTTGATTAAAAAAAGACTCAACTCGTCACTTGAAATTGGCGGAGTGATAATGACAATGTATGACACACGTACAAATTTATCGAAACAAGTTGCAACTGAATTAAATAAATTTTTCCAAGACAAACTTTTCAAATCAATCGTACCTCGCAATGTAAGACTATCTGAAGCTCCATCTTTTGGGAAAGCTATTATCGAATATGACCCGAAATCTATGGGAGCAATGGCATACGAAGATCTGGCAAAAGAAATTGTTGAAAGATTCTAGTAACTTGAAAATCAACTTTACATCTTAATATTTAAAATATGGGACTCGGAAAAGGTTTATCATCATTAATTTCTGAATCTACACTTGAGGAATTGAACCAAGCATATATCCCTCACCTGGACATTAACCTTGTCGAACCAAATCCATTTCAACCTAGACTTACTAGACAGGACCCGAAACTAGCACAACTTGCTGATTCGATTCGTGAAAACGGAATAATTGAACCACTTTTAGTCACCAAAACTCCTGAAGGTCAATTCCAGTTGATTGCAGGAGAAAGACGTCTAAAAGCAGCAAAACTTGCTGGCAAAAAAGACGTTCCCGTCATTGTCAAAGAAGCATCCCCCCAGCAGATGCTCGAACTTGCAGTTATAGAGAACATCCACAGAAAAGACTTAAATCCCCTAGAAGAAGCTATGGCTTTTATGCAACTGCGAGAGAGATTCAAAATGACAGACGAACTGATTTCATCGAAAGTTGGATTTAGTAGGTCAGCCGTAACCAACAAGATGCGTCTACTTTCATTACCTATGGAACTAAAAGAATTCCTACTTGATGACAAGATAAGTGAAGGTCATGCAAGAGCATTGTTAGGGTTAAAATCTAGAGCTACAATGCACGTAGCTGCGGATAAAGTGATAGAACAGAACCTTAGTGTAAGAGCCACGGAAGAATTAGTTCGTAGACTTAACAAGGGAACTCCTAAAAATAAAGAAGGACGATACAGAATTGAAGATGAATTTACATTTAAAGTAGAAACGGATTTAAGAAGTCGATATGGTGAAAAGGTTAAACTTTTTAGATCATCCCGTGGGGGGAAAATCGTTATACCATTCGAAAACGATGATCAATTAAAGAATATATATAGTTCGATTGTTTAGTGAACAGTTGTTCGTTACTCATGAATTCGTGGTAAAATTCAACTGTTCGTGTAATTATTCTGTTAATTAACACTAAAAAATATGCCTCGAGCAATTTTGTCATCAGGT
>CALMQQ010000257.1 GCA_937871845.1 uncultured bacterium | reverse complement strand
ACTTTTATATGTGGGCTTTCTCAGCTTTCACCTTCATTGCTATAGCAGTTTTCCAGAGAAGAAACACTGAACTTCAATTTGAATACATCTTGTTTCTCTTGGCAACGGCTTTTTTCTTGAGTTATCTTGGGCAGATATTTTCGCTTGAAGGGATTCGAAAAGCTTCAAACCCAGGCTATAGTTTAATGATTCAAAAATCTTATGCTATCTATACCGCAGTTGCTTCAGTTTTCTTATTTAATTCCGAACTAACATTAAAAAATGTGATTGCGATATTCATCGTGATTATGTTTTTGGCTTTAATCATCAAATCAGACAAGGCAGAGTCAAAGAAAAAAGAATCAAACGGTTGGATTCGAGACTCATTCATTTCATTTTTCCTTTTTGGAACCAATGCCCTCGCAGCAAAGTGGCTTCTCGATCAGGGTGTAGATCCTTTTATCAGAGGTTATTATGTATTAATTTTCCTCTGGCTGTTATTCTCTTTTGATTTATTCCGCAAAGTTAGAGTCGATAAAACATTATTAAAATATGTGAAAAACAAGAGCAATTACTTCTGGTTTATACTGATGGGAATCACAACAGGGTTTTTCAATCTTACAATGCAATACGCCTACGAATACACTCCAAATGTCGGTTATGTAAACATTATCAATACTGCTTCTATCGGAGCAATTACAGTGCTCTCTGCAATACTATTCCGAGAGAAACTTGGGATGAATAAGTTGATAGGAGTGCTTGGTGTTACAGCTGGAATTGTGTTATTGATAATTTGAGTTTACCTCTGATAGTTCGTATTCTCCTATTATGCAGGTATTCTGAAAAAGATCTGAGAGTCCTTCTAGTTCTAAACCTAATTTCCTGCATGCAGATTCAATTGTTAATAATCTTCTTTCCCGTTTAATATCGTTTGGTGTTGCCTCTACAGATACCGGCTTATCATGCCTTGTCCCACCGAATTCGTCCAGATAAGGTGACCCTTCACTTCGTATAATATGAGGAGAATTTATCCCGGTCATTGTAGGTATTGTTCCATTCTGAGCATAGTCCTTCATAATTGTAATCATTAGCTCTATTCCACCCAGTGGGATTCCTCTATCTGTAGAGCCTAGCGTACCTTTCATACTTAATTCTGGTTCAAAACTCTTAAATGAAATTAAGTCTAACCATGCCATACTCTCGCTCGGGAAAACTAAACCTATATCGGAAATGACATCAAGTTCTTTTTCAGGCAATCTGCCATCGTAATGTATACTTGGTAGTATAAAATATATTATGTCTTGTCTAATGAACTGATTTATTGCTCTATTTAATAAACCAATAACCCTCCCAAATGAAGTTTCATAACCAGATGCCATTAATAAAACCTGATCATACCCGTTTTCTCTGATTCGCTCTATCCCAGAATTTAAAAATGCACCCGAATTTCTGATAGCCATTTCTCTGTCAATTTCTGTATTTATTACCTGTCTACCGAATCTTTCAGTGAGGTCGTCTAGCTCTCCATAATCAGATGTCGTAAGAATATACATATGTTTCAGAAAGACCTGTGGAATTAAATCTAAATTACTTACTGGATAATTTCCAAACACTCTAAGAAGGATAGGAAAATCAGGTACTTGAGTGTCTACTTTAATCATTTGATATATAATTGCTAATATTGACTTATTATCTCATGAACTTCAAATATTGATGAAGAATTCCAATAAAAACATCATAGCAACAATCATCTTCTTAAGAATATCTGCAGCACTATCAATGTTTGTTTGGCCAGTATTAGGTTTTGTGTGTGTATTGATAATGGATTTCATTGATGGGTACATACTCAAACATAGATGTGGATTTAGCCCTGAACAATACCATCGTATTGATAAACCATTAGACTGGTTCGACTATGTGGTCATGTTGATAATAGGCTTAAGAATTGAATTTTCACTCCTTCTGATAACATTCTTCATTTTCAGACTTGTTGGTCAATACTTCTACATAAAAACCAAAAACCCAAGATATTTCATCGTTTTCCCCAATTTATTTGAGATAGTGTATTTATGGATTGTTGTTCTGAAATATCATCCAATTGCTCTCACCGTTTTTATTGTGATCTTCAGATTGCTAGAAGAATTATATATTTATGAAGTTTTACCAAGCTATCTTCAAAAGAAAGGAGAGTATCCTAAATTTATGCATAGTCTGGGTTATAGAGATAAATTTTAAATATGAAAAAAATAGATTTTGACAAAGTAAAATTAATATTTCTTGACGTTGATGGTGTTATTGCCAAAAACTATATGACTCCTGTTTCGGATGAAATGTTAAACGCCTTATCAAAATTGGCTGAAAAATACCAAGTTTCGTTGTGTACTGGTAGAATTATTAAAAAAGGTGGTTTAAACGAATTTTATCATGTCCTCGAAACTGGTAGTAAAGTGTTAGCCCCTAGTATGAAATATGAGTATGAAAAATCATTATCAAAAGATGAAATCAACAAATTAATTGATCTGACCAATCCAATGGACTGTTTCTATGGGGTTTGTGTTAATGGAAATTGGATTGATGATATTAAAGACGTAGGTGAAGAGGACATTACCATCTTGTCAATCAACACAGATTCAAAGGTAAAAACTAGAGAAGTCTTGGATATCATAGAGCCGATTGCGGACAATTTCCATATTTCAACCTTAGTGAGTTCTTTCTATCCCGATGGTGCGCATATACATATAACAAACAAAGAAGTATCTAAAGGTGAAGGTGTGAAATATGTGAAAAATGTATTAAAGTTGAAAACGGATGAGACTCTTGGCGTAGGAGATAGTATCGGTGATATGCCGATGTTAAA
>CALMQQ010000256.1 GCA_937871845.1 uncultured bacterium | reverse complement strand
ATAATAACTTGTGATGGTGTCCGATATTTGTGTCATCGCAAGACTTTTGTCATCATTCCTTATGTTACTACAACGACATTACCAAAATGGTAGAAGGACCTACATGGCAATAATGAAAGAATATTAGCATTTGAGTGACTTAATTTTTTATTGTCAATAACAAGGATTTGGTATTAAATTTAGTAGATAGTTACTGAGTATCTTGAACATAACTTACAAAACAAATTCAGTAACTTGCGGAAACTTAAACTTTGCACTTGAAGGGGCGAGGAAACAGGAGTGGAATTCGGGAATTTATAACGAGTAGTTTAGTTGGCCTGTCGAAATAATGAAGGCATGGCTCCGATTTTGTCTTTGAGTTTACGAAAAGGCACAAAATCGAGAGTGCCCGTATGGGTGCTCCGATTTAGTTTTTACCATAATCCACAACATATTATTATGTTCTTCTCAGATAAAAAAATAATCAAATATATCAAAGACGAAATAATAGGAATAACCCCATTTAAAGGAGAATTTCTCGGGTCAGTTTCATACGAAATGCATTTGGGATCTTTATTATTCCAGGTTAAACCGAAAGGAAAATACTTCAACGGAGGAAAACCAAAAGAAAAAGAGTTAACTCCTATTAAAGTTAAAAATAAATCTTATACTTTATCTCCTGGTGAGTTTATAATTGGAAAAACAGAAGAAAAGATTTACTGTAATTCAGAAACAATGGCAATCTTTGACGGAAAACCTTCACTTGCCCAAATCGGTTTATTCACTAATATCTCTTCTGTACTTGTCGACCCATTGACCGACTCAGTGATTACCTGCGAGATTTATAATGCAAGCAAGTTCCCAATTAAGTTAATGATCGGCCAGAAGATTGGACAAATATTTTTCTCAGGAGTTAGTAACTAAAAAATAATATGACAAATACTGAACAAAAACTTGAAAAGTATATCGAGAAAAACAACATAGAATTCATTATCTGGGATTTCGATTTGGTAATCTTTAAACTAGACTGGACGAAAGGAGAAACTTCATATGAATTTTTAGGAAGACTGTACTCAGTTTTCAACGACGTTGATCCAGAGTTAATCCTAGACAAGGATGAGTTTATATATCGATTATTTCCCTATACCGAAATTGATTTATACTTCAGAAAATACGGTAAATCCTCAATTCAAAAAGTAATTGAATTATTCAAAGAACGTGAATTAATCGCACTAGAATATGCCAAGCCAAACAATGAAATAATCAATTTAATTAAGTCAACAGATGCCAATATTAGCCATGCCATTTGGTCAAATAATAACTACAAAACCATTGAATACTTATTAGAAAAGTCTGGAATAAAAGAAAAGTTTGAAATAATTGCATCCTTAGATAATGTTGAATATCCAAAACCAGATGTATCTGGTTTCGAGATTATCAATGAGAAATTTGGGAAACCTAATAAAGAAAGAATTCTAATGGTTGGAGATTCATTGAGGTCGGACAAAGTCGCAGCTGAGAATTCAGGAATTAAATTTTTCCACTATGATAAAAAATTATGAGGATAATTCTTTTCCGACTTGGTGAGAAACAAAAATCTGATTCCACAGAGACAAGTATACGCAGATCAGTATGTCTAACACCAAAAGGAATATCGCAAACCGCAACAAACCTGTGAAGTTACTACTAAATGAGATACCTCACCCCTCTCACATCGTTAATGCAGGTGACGAGTATACCTAAACCCAAATCAGCTCGCACAATTACTCCATTTGGGTTCTTGCTTTGCATCCTATATACGGCAGAACCAGGAGAATTAAAATTTGGATTGAAGAATTGTGCAGCAGTTGGATCAATAATTTCACCACTTGAATCATTAAATAGAAAAGCATGATATGTTGATGAAAATCCTGTTTTTACTCTGGTTTCTACAACTTGATACCCATCAGGTACTAATCCATAACTATACATCCCACCCACAATGGCATCGCAAACTGGCATCTCTGAAACCCAGAGCTTTCTATATAACTCTACTTCTTTTATCTTTCCCCTCATATATAATGCAGTCAAAGCATCATTTTTAGCAGAGTTGACAACTACTTGCCACATTCTACTATTTGTTGGAATTTCATAAAAAGACATAATACAATAGGTTATTAAAATGTTTGGATTATACTATGAAACCCAAAATCTATATTGCACATTCGTCTGGTTATGATTTCATTAATAATCTCTACCAGCCCATAAAAAATTCCAAATTATGGGAAACTTACGAATTTATCCTCCCTCACGATAATAGAGATTATCATCCAGATTCAAAAAAGGAGATACAAGACAG
>CALMQQ010000255.1 GCA_937871845.1 uncultured bacterium | reverse complement strand
GTGTCCGAAATTCTGCCTCACCATCACCTCTGTTGCAAATTTCGCAACCATAATCATTCCTTTTACGTTTACATCGAGGACTTTTTCAATTTCGTCTGCTGGTAATTCATAAATATTCCCCACAAAACCGATTCCTGCATTATTAAAAACTACATCAATTTGTCTACCGTCTTTCGTTGCATCCAAAAATAGATTTCTCACATCGTCAATTTTTGTTACATCAGTTTGGAAAACTTCTGCTTTTCCGCCAAGTTCTTCAACCTTCGCCTTTACCTCTTCTAGTTTTTCTAATCTTCGTGCAGCCAATAATACAGTGGCGCCATCCTTAGCTGCTCTTAATGCGAATCCCATTCCAATTCCGCTAGATGCTCCGGTAACTAAAACTACTTTGTCTTTAAGTTTCATAAATTAGTTATAAAAATTAATATATTCTCGAACACATAATAGCGGATTAATTAGTGGAATTAAACATAGGTGGATTTATTTAGTATTTTGATTAATTCGGGTAAGCTGTTCCCTCTTCGTTAACAATAACTAAGTACTCTTCTAATAAGGTTTGATAGTCAACCTCTTTTGGAATATGCAAAGCTAATATTGCGAACGGGCCACCTAAATCGTGAAAATCTTTATTAAATAGAGGATATAAAGTTACAAAGTCCACACGATTTCCATCAAAGGGGCTTACATAGTAAAACAGACCGTCTGGAGACATCACAAGTGAGCCAGATATAATGTGTGTTCTTGGAATTAATTCTATTTTTCCATCGCCTTCTTCCATTGTTATCATTCAATACTCACGATTATACACCAAGTCATTACTAGAATAATGTCCGAATTTATGGAATAATGTATATAATATTTATTATTGAAAATTTATGGATATCAATGATTTTGCCAAATTGGTTCTAGTACTTTCTCTCTCTTTCAGTTTAGTTGGAATCGCAATACAAATCATGCGACTACTTGGGACAACTAACGAAACTCTAAAATTGTCTCATGATATTCTAAAGAGCTTAACAAAACTTGGTGAGAAAGTTACAGAAGATTATTCAAAATTTAGTACTCACCTATTAACTCTCTCAGAATCTGTTTCAAGAATTGGTACGGATGTAATAGTGCCGGTTGTTGGCTTATTTAGTTTTCTTGATAGATTCAAGTCTTCAAAAAAATAATAGTATTTAATTATTTCTACTTATTAAATATTTAAAATGTCCGAATATTCAAAAAGGAAAGCTCAATCTTCAGGGGGATTACTCGGTGGAATAGTTCTAGGTGGATTAATTGGCGCGACTCTAGGTGTATTATTCGCTCCTAAAAAAGGTGAGGATACCAGAAAACAAATTAAGAAAACTGGAGAGAAATATTACAAAACGGGGAAAGTAAAAGTAGAAGAACTAAAAAAGAAGGAAATTGATCCTAGATTGAAAACACTCGAGAAAGAAGCGAAGAAGCGCGTTTCCGATGTCGAAAGAAGTGTAAAAAAAGTTGTTGCTGATAAAACTCCAAGCAAAAAATAGTATTTGAATATAACTAAGAATCTCAAATATACTGTCACTAGGCAATTTCTGTAAGTGATGATATAATATTAATACTTATTCTTTGGCTGTTAGTTGCCGTCTACAGCTGAGGATTCTAGTTAAATTATTAAAAACATAAAATGGCACTTACAAAAGAACAAAAGTTGGATGTTATTTCCAAATACCGTACTAGTGATAGTGATACAGGATCACCACAAGTTCAAATCGCACTTCTTACTCACGAGATAAACGATCTTATCGAGCACCTTAAAATTCACAAGAAAGACAAACACTCAAGACGTGGTCTACTTGGAATGGTTGGAAGCAGAATGAGGTTGATGAAATATCTTGAGAAAAAAGAAGGAGTGGATGCTGTGAATAAACTCAAAAAACAGCTAAAGCTTAACTAAACTTTCCTTACAACTCTTTTTCCAATACCCTCTTTTTTGGGTACAATAGGTTATGGCTTACGGAAATTATAAAGCACAACCCAAATACTCAAGTCTGAGACGTAAACGTAGGATGAATGTTGTTCGTACTCCGGACATATCCGGTTCTAGAAATATTTTTTTAGGTGTAATAGCTCTTCTAATTATTGTTTTGCTGATTTTCTCATTATTAAAATTTATAACATCCGGGTATTTCAATATAAAAGAACTTAACATTATCGGACTTAGGGGCATTGAATATAACGAGGTTGATAAAAACCTCAGTGAATACTATGAGGAAAACATATTATTTATAAGTAGTAACGAGTTAGAAAGGAAACTTTCAGAAAGTTTCCCTTCTTTTAAGTCAGTAAAAGTGAAAAAGTTTTGGCCTAACAAAATTCAAATCTACATTTCAGAGAAACAACCACTACTCTATTATGTTAACTTTACAGGGGTTTACATAGTTGACGAAGATGGATTAATCACCAAAATTATTTATTCTGATCAAATCAATTTCAACGATGAACAATTAAACGTTATTACAGGTGCAGAAGGCATAAATTCCAAACTGGTCGTAGAGCGTCTTGCGTCAGAATATGCCTTGACTCAAGAGGAACTTCCTGACGGAGAAAAGGTTGATTTTGACTTTAACACCGTCCCTATTGACCGAAAATTTGAGATGTTGAATACAATAAGAGAAGAACTCATTGATCAATCCCTAACAATTCTCCAAAACTATGCACTTCAGTTCGACCCAAGTGTATACCCCGATTTAAAAACAGTCTATGTATTTGAAAACAAGAAATACGAGATTCGCGAACCAGTAGATGAAAATAGAGTTACTCTCACAAGTGAAGTTTTGAGGTTTTTAACGCTAAAAAACATTACAATCGTTGAGGTAAACTGGGAGGGTAAATTTCTTGTCAGATTTAAGACTGATACGGGTAAACAGTATATCTTTGGAACCACCAGAGTTTTGTCAGAACAACTTGAAGATTTCGAGATTCTGCTAGCAGAATTTAGTAAAGAAAATAAAAATTATTCCGAATTTGATTTTAGCTCTCGCAAAGTTTCTGTAAAATGATATACTTTTTACTCTACTTGCGCATTGCTATGTAGTTAGATACATTTACATCGCACATCCGCTATAATAGAATATATTGATATTTCATTGAAATAACTATGGCCGGTAGAATAATTACTGCGATTGATATTGGATCTACGAAAATCTCAACTATTATCGCTTCTATGGAAGAAGGCGGAACACCTGCAGTTATTGGTGTTGCGACATCTCCTAGTCAAGGATTGAAGAAAGGCGTCATTGTGAATATTGATGATGCGATTAACTCTATTGCGAATTCTTTAGAAGCAGCCGAAAGAATGGCCGGACTCACTGTGTCCTCTATTTACATCTCAATCAACGGTAAACACATCACAAGTTTAAACAATAAAGGTGTTGTTGCTATTGCACAGGAAGAGATTACAACTGAAGACGTATTCCGCTCTATCGAAAGCGCTAGGACAGTTTCAATACCACCATCTAGAGACATTTTACATGTAATCCCTCGTGAGTTTATTGTGGACGCACAAGGCGACATAAAAGATCCTATCGGAATGACTGGCACTAGACTAGAAGTAAACGCTCACATCATTTCTGCCACTACCTCTGCTCTTCATAATCTTGTGAAATGTGTTCAACAAATTGGACTACAAGTAGACGATATTGTCTTCACAGGTTGGGCATCGTCTACAAGCGTATTGACACCTACAGAGAAAGAACTCGGAATCATGTGTTTAGATATTGGTGGTGGCACTACATCTATTACAACATTTGTGGAGGATGCCATTACTTACAGTAGCTCAGTTCCTTTTGGAGGTATTAATATCACAAGCGACTTAGCAATCGGTTTACGTGTTTCACTAGAAGAAGCAGAAAAAATTAAACTAAACGCTGAAGAATTGATGAAAAACACATATGTAGCAGACGAAGAGAGCGAAGCAACAAAAAGAAGGAAAGCCCTTCTAGCAGGTGAATCAGAAGAGGAAGAAGACGATGATAAAAAAGAAACCAAAAAGAAAAAAGACGTTGTAGACATTTCCTCTCTAGATATCAAAGGCATGAAAACGATGTCGAGGAAGCTATTTAACGAGATTGTCGAAGCTAGATTGAGCGAGATTTTTGATATCGTAATCAGACAGGTAGAACAGTCCGGAAACGAAACTCGCCTACCAGCTGGAATTGTTATCACTGGAGGATCAGCTCTTATACCAGGGATTGCTTCAGTTGCGAAGAAAGTTTTTGGTGTACCTGCACGAGTTGCTTATCCTAAAGGACTTGGTGGACTTGTTGATGAAATCTCATCCCCTGCATATGCTGTAGGACATGGCCTTGTACTTTACGGCTCATCTGAAGAAGGTTTTGAAACTAGCACAAAAAGAACAACAGCCAAATCGTCTAAGAAATCAGGAGGAATCGGTAATCGTATTTCCAGTTTCTTTAAGAATTTATTGCCATAGTACTTGCACAAATGGCATTTATTCATTAGACTGTTGTATTGCACACTCGCCTTACTTGATTAAAGCAAAGCTTTAATCTTATGCCTCTTGTTTATATTTTTTCAATATTTTCATTTTGGAATTATTACAATTATGCTTGTTAAACCTCAATCAACCAGTTTTGCGAAAATAAAAGTAGTAGGAGTTGGTGGTGCTATTAACAATATGATCAAAAATCACGAAATTGAAGGAGTTGAATTCATTGCTGTAAATACAGATGCACAGGTACTCGCAAGCAACAGCGCAGAGATCAAATTGCGAATCGGAGAAGAGATTACAAGAGGCTTGGGTAGTGGAGGAAACCCTCAAATCGGGAGAAAAGCTGCTGAAGAGTCAGTCGATTTACTACATGAACATTTAGCTGGTGCTGATATGGTTTTCATTACCGCCGGTATGGGTGGTGGAACTGGAACTGGTGCCTCTCCAGTAATTGCCGGAATTGCAAAAAATCTAGGTGCACTTACAATTGGAATCGTAGAGAAACCCTTCAATTTCGAAGGTCGAAGAAGGATGGAGACCGCAATACAAGGTATTGCAGAAATTAAAGACAAAGTCGACACACTAATCGTTGTTCCCAATCAAAGATTACTTGATGTAATCGAAAGAAACATTTCTTTCATGGAAGCTATGAAAAAAGTTGATGACGTCCTTGCTATGGCTGTTAAAAGTATTTCAGAACTTATCACTCAAGGAGGAATGATCAATGTAGACTTCGCAATTATGTTAAACGCAGGGACAGCTTTGATGGGAATGGGTGTTGCTAGTGGTGAGGACAGAGCCAAAGAAGCCGCTAAAATGGCCATGGAGAGCCCCCTTCTCGAGGCTTCGATAGAAGGTGCCACTGGAGTGCTCTTTAACATTTTCGGAGGCGATGACCTAGCAATGTACGAGATTGATGAAATTGCGAGAACTATCTCAGAAGTGGTTCACCCTGATGCAAATATTTTCTTTGGTGCAAATGTTGACCCGTCTATGGACGAACAGTTACAGGTAACCGTCTTGGCAACTGGATTTGATACGAACAACCAAGGTATTCCTGTGCCCGCCGCACAGCCTAAACCACTTCAAGAAGCTCCACGTAGTCCTGTTAATCCTATTAGAACACAACCTACAAAACCATCTAAACCAATTTTTGACGACGATGACGATGATGATGACTACGATATGGACAGTTTGGAATCTACTCCATCATATATGAGGAGGAAGAAAGAGTATTAAACAGGATTCGCCACTACAACAAATCTATTCGCACTATTACCGTCAGGGTAACACGTGAAAAGTGTGAGAGTATCTTTGCCAATTTCTCCGGTAACTATTGAAACATCGTGAGGTTGTACAATCTTACTCTTTGCTACTCGATATTTGTATTCTTTTCCTTCCATCTTGACGATTACCTCATCACCAATTTTTACATTCTTTAATTCCGAGAAGGAAGCAGTTGGATCTTTTGTTCTTTCGTAATAATTTCCAGAAGCGCTATGACCATATATCACAGTATTATTTTTCATATCCGAGATTGGTAAGCCAGTACCATTAAAATGTGCTAAACCACCTTCTAAGTAACTGTCATAAATTTCTTCTACTCCACTTTCGACATTTGCTATTACTCGAACGTCTTTAATGCCAAGTGACGGAATTGATAATTGGAATTTACCTTTGTATTCATTACTAACTGGATCAGCTAAAAGTTGATTCGTTGCATAGGCTTCGTCTTTTAGCTCTTTAAAGTATTCAGCTCCAGGGTTTGAAATGTACTCTGCTCTTGATACGTAGTTTTCGGAAGCAAGAGCAACATTTGTTGTATCGTAATAATCAACTTTTAGTTTTAGATATTCTTTAAAATCAGGGAAGAATTGTTGATAAATCATTGTGAATCCCGCCACAATCAGAAAAACAGGAATCAATGCTCCAATGAATTTTGAGTTAATCAGGAATTCTTGAGTATTACCAACTACAGAAAATACAACATCACCAAGAGTAGTTTTCTTCTTTGGGAAATTATCATAATAATAGATGTTCGCCGAGGCAACGGTGCCTACAGAGCGTACGGGGGCTTTAACGTACGAATACAGAGCCATATTCAGTAAAAAATAGTTAGTGCAAATAGTTTCCTAACGAAGAGTGCAAGTCCGCATTAGGTCGTAAAAATATAATACAATTTCCGTAAACAAATCTCAACAGATAAATGCATTTTATGATAGAATGATAGCAGTTTGTAACTCATAATCTTCTTCTATGGCTATTAATCAAAAAATCAAAAAAGACGTAAAAGCTCTCGTCGTCAAAGGAAAAGAGCAAGGATATCTCACCCAAGATGAGGTTTTGGATGCATTCCCTGACGTCGAGGAAGATATGAACCTTTTGGAATACATTATCTCTACCCTCCAGGAGGAAGAAGTAGAAATAATTGAACCGTTAGCAGAACTTCCCGAAGAAATTGTAGCTATTGTTCCAAACGCAAAGGGAATGACTTTTGAACAGAAAATCAAAATACTGAAGAAGATTCGATCACATGTTACAACTGATCCCATCAGAGCATATTTACACGAAATTGGAAGAATTCCTTTATTAAACGCAGAAGAAGAAGTTATCTTAGCCAAGAGAATCGAAAAAGGTGATCAAGAAGCAAAAGACTTATTAACAACTGCCAATCTTCGTTTAGTTGTGTCCATTGCGAAGAAATATGCAAAAAGAGGTTTGGACTTACTAGATTTAATCCAAGAAGGAAATATCGGACTTATAAGAGCAGTAGAGAAATTCGAATACAGAAAAGGTTTCAAATTCTCTACTTATGCAACTTGGTGGATTAGACAGGCTATTACCAGAGCGATTGCAGACCAAGCTCGTACTATCCGAGTTCCCGTTCATATGATTGAAACAATTAATAAATTAAGTAAGGTATCAAGTCAACTAGCAGCCAAGCTTGGACGCAGACCAACTATCAAAGAAATTGCAGACGAGATGGATATTGATGTAGCAAAAGTAAACGAGATTATCCGTATCGCTCAAAGACCAGCCTCCCTTGAGTCACCTATTGGAGAAGAGAACGATTCTAAATTAGGAGACATTATACCTGATGAGTTTTCTGCATCCCCTACTGAAATTGCTACTTGGGCATCATTAAAAAAACAAATCAATGAAATCCTTAGCGGATTAACAGATAGAGAAAGAAAAGTATTAGAACTCAGATTTGGATTAAAGGATGGTGTTTCAAGAACTCTAGAAGAAGTCGGCCACGAATTCAAAGTTACTAGAGAGCGTATCAGACAAATAGAAGCTAAAGCCTTAAAAAGACTCAAAAGTGAAGAAATCGCACAAGCACTCAAAGATTATCTCAGATAATCCAGACACTGATGTTACACTTCTGAAAAACCAACTCCGGCAATCTTTGTTGGATATTCGCAGTGATATCCCTAATAAAGCGGACAAATCCAAAAGCATCGTTAATACAATTCTTCAACTCCAAGAGTTAGTCTCCGCTAAAACAGTATTACTTTATTACCCAACTAAACAGGAGGTCGATATTTCTGCATTATTTCAGATACTACAAG
>CALMQQ010000254.1 GCA_937871845.1 uncultured bacterium | reverse complement strand
TTCCAAATCCACCACCCCCACCCCCGTTATTGTTAAATCCACCTCCTCCATTACCACGTCCAGAAGTCCAGCCTTCATGAGGCCACGTCCCGCAACAGTTAGACTTCATACCGCAACCACAACATGAGGATTGCGGAACGCATACTTGATGAGGTGTAGCTTCGATAGTAAATTGTCCCGAATCTTCATCATCACAATTGAGACCTGCAGTCCAATCTATTTTGCCGCACTTACAACACGACATGTTTTTAACGTTTATTTTTATTGAGCGGATTATTGCTCAAATATGTACGTATTTGTAGACTCAACTAATTTTTCCGGATCATCGAAAAATCTTTGACCAACATTTATGACGTAATTGATTTTCTGAATAGAGTTTTAACTTAGAATAATATCTTTGACGAATGATACCTTTTTCTCTATTACCTCGACGAAGAGTTTCGGTTGATTTAGCTAGAGCATATTTAGCTTCTAAAGGCGTGCCGATAACTAAAATCGATTCATTTATCGAGAGTCATTTTATCGCTACAGGGCTCTTGAACCCCTCGACAGATTGGGATATCATTAAACCAGGTGTTGACCAGATTAGACGATGGGAAGTTATTGCTAATCCATTGAAAGATTGTTTTGAAGATCCTATTGATCCTTACATCGACGAGTTTGGTAGCCCGTTACGTGTTGAAGATGTGCATGAAACAGAAACACGAAGATTTGATGCTACACCACGTCGTTGATTTCGAATAATGATGAAAGTAATGACTTTCATCAGTGGTACCGACGAGATTCAAATCGATGATAAGAAAGACGTTGTACTTCACAAAAAATGATCATGTAAAACATGACGACGTATTCATGGAAAGCAGTCGATACCTATGAGGGATCGAATTTACAGCCTACAGTAATGCAATTCAGTGCTGATGGTAATGTTATTGTTACAGCAAATGCAACAACAACTTTGTTCTTTGAAATTGTTTATGATAACATTACTCCACAAGGATTTGTTGTCGAACAAAATAATATATCAGATGATCGTGTTTGGAATATAGCTGTTTCCGATGATGGAACGAGTATTGCTAAAACTTTAGAGAATAGAGTCGTTACATACAAAAATACAGGCTTTAATACATGGCAATCAACATTAGTGTATCATGCTCCTCATAACGATTTCTATGGAGCCGGATTATCTTACAACACTGGAGCTGCTAATGGCAGCTCGTGGCTAGCTGGAGGGGCTCCTAATGGTTTCTTAGATTCAAATGACGAGGATCCAAAGGGTTATGTTAATGTCTTTGATTACACTACAGGATCTAATATTGGGGGAGATATCATCGGAGAAGACTTTAATGACAGAATTGGTTATATCATTTATCTTCGAAATAACAGATTAGCATTAATGGCAGCAACAGGATTGTTATACTTATATAATTATGATGGGAACAATTGGAATAAACTTAACAGCACTGATATTGGAATTGGAAATCATGGTATCTTAATTTTCGACCCTAATTCAGATACCGTTAGAGCCTCCCAAAGAGTCTATCAATACACAGCTGATTCGTTGTTTGATAATTTTGGATACATTTTTGACTTTGCTACAGCAAGCGGGACAGCACTTTTTGTGTACAATGTGACAGCGAATTCTCAAGTTAGACTCGACGCTGAATCCCCTCAAACATTGGCTTGCATCCAGTTTAACGCAGCGGGTAATAGTCTCTTGGTTAGTTACGTTAATTCGAACTTATTCAGGGTTTATCAATTCGTTAATAGCGCTTGGAAGTTAACAAACACTGTCACAACGTCTAGAATAATTAATGTAACTAGATTTAATGCTGGTGGAACAAGAGTCATGGTAAGTGGGACTGATACGGTAACAGGGAAAGACTACTTGACTTACTATCAATACACATTAGATCCACCACCGGAGCCACCGGTGGCACCACCAGTCACACCACCGGTAGTGCCCCCGGCACCACCAGTCACACCACCGGTAGTGCCCCCGGCACAGCCTGCACAACCCGCGTCAGGAACTCCAACATCGAAATCATCAACGGCTAAATCGACTTCATTACCGGTTATTATTGGGATAGGATCTATCATTGGTATACTTGCTGTGATAGCAGTAATTGTTTTGTTAATCCACTTATCAAAACGCAAATATGAATTTACTCGATTGAATCATTAGTCTAGTCTAGACTTAAGCTTCTCTACATAATCTAAGTACTTGAACTTAACAGATTTCTCATGCAGTAGGATTATAATTCTTAGGGGTACTACAACAACTTCCAAAAAGTAATCAAATAACTCAGGATTCCCTAGCATTCCGTAAACGACATCAGAATCTTCGCATGATTCTATCGGAACTCCAAGATCGATTAATCGACGACATAGATGAGTACTCCCACTTCGAATAGCATATCCTAAAGGACTCAGAGAAGCTTCATCCTTAACGTCAAGTTTAGCCCCTTTAGCAACAAGGGCTTCAAAGACTTCTAAATCTTTAACATCACACACAATGTGGATAGGGCGCTGACCGTCATCGTCTATGATATTTGGATCAGCTCCATGTTCAAGAAGATATACAGCTATTTCGCTATAACCATTAAAGATAGCACCTGACAATGCGTTACTTCTATTCTTCCCAAAGAAGTAATTGGGATTAGCCCCTGAAGCTAATAGCTTCTTACATTGTTTAAGATCTCCGCCCAGTGCACTTTCATAAAGCTGTTTAGCAATTTTCCTCTTTGCAGACATTTTATCTAACAAGTCAGATAAAGTTTAAGGTCCATCCTATTTTATTTCTATAATCAGTAATTGCACGTTTAAATTTAATAGAATCATGTTTGTCAACAGTGTTAGTTATCGAGTATAAATTCATTCTTGTAATATGATATATTTGTTAAAATCTATACGAGGAAATCTCGATATAGATTTTATATTATTTCACAAAAATTCGCGTAGACTGATAGCTCACAGCGTCTATTTTCATGAAAAATGACCCGAGTTGAGTGTCGGGTCAAAAAACGTTCCAAACGCGATTTTTCAATTTTTCGTTAGACAAATTTTGATCACAACAATAGTTATAATCGTTGGGAATATCTCGATAACTTGATATTTCATGTCTTAGAACAATACACATTCGATCGTTGTCGCATATTTTTACATCGAGATCGTAAACCTTCTTTGGATTGAAGGATTCGAATGCAGTTCTGGAATTGGGTTTTTGCACCAAAGACCGTTTCTATTAAAATTCGCTCAACTAAATAGTCAGTAAACATTAATATAGACAAGTAAAACACATGTTTGCGTATAGTTTCGACAATTACAACTATTGTTGTGATCAAAATACATTTGGCCAAATGGCGTCTAGTAACATTATCACTACAATGCAAGCACAGTTCGGTAGTTTAATGTCTAGCATCGCTGTTAATCTTCATCTTGTATCGGTAGGTCTTCGAGAATTGTACATGATAGATCAAGGATTATCCCACCCAACATTATACCCATGGTTAAGCGCTAACGCCCCGAAGTATAATCTGATTGGATTTTCAGACCATAAAGGTAACATTTTTGTTACCAACAAATCTAATTTATCACGCATCCCTGAAATTAAAGCCCGGATACAATCTAAACAAGAACTTGGTAAGATGTTGGGTTATTATTGCCCGACTGATGTTACCAACAACTTCAACTATTCGATGCAAGTGATGTTTACTGATCCCACAACCGGTTGTCAACAGCTGTTATTTACTCAAGGATCTAATATACCATTCGACCCAATGTATATGCAAGCTCTTGAATCGAAGTTCAACAGTATTTCATCTAGCACTGGCATATACTTTCGAACTCAGACGTCTGTTATTCCATTTCATAAGAAATTCTGTCCATGTCCTAATTGTAACTAATAATCTGCGAACTGATATAGTAATGTTCATATCTGAACATTCACAAACATACTATCAAGAAGGGTCACTTCGCGTCTATTGAACACGTCGGTAACCATTCAGAGTCCCCGTCATCCATATCTGGTACGTCAACGTCGTCGATTGAGGAACACCGCGAGCATTCCTCACGGCCGACACGAAGACTATCACAATGACCACATGGAAGATGGACGTATTTCTCGGGAACGCAATCGTCACATTCATCACAATGACGATGGCCGGGCTGGATGCACGTAGCGCAATGGCAGCTAACGAAGACGGAATTGCCGTCTTCGTCTTCTTCGGAAATGTTACGGCCTTCCTTGCAAAAGACAGGATCAACCGCATCTTGCTCGCAAACGTAGCACTTCGGGCTCTCCATGATGTAATATTAAACTTCTAGTAAATATCAGAAAATCAATTTTTCACGCTCATACAATGTATTTATTTTTTCCACTATTTAAGACATAGAAAGCACACCAATTGAATACACAACTCAATCATCGATATCACAAAACTGTGATAACAATCAAAGATGCGTGCTCAAATCCGAAATATGCTCGTTCTTCAAGACAAAATGAATACAAAGATTCATCCCGAGTGGAGAACTCAAGGCTATGAGTATTATCGTGCTGCTTGGACTGAATGCGCTGAATTGATGGACCATCAAGGTTGGAAGTGGTGGAAGAAGCAAGTCCCTGATGTTTCTCAAGTTCATCTTGAAATAGTTGATATTTGGCATTTTGGATTGAGTATGATGATTAGAGATGGCCCAGCACTAGATCTTGATAAGTTAGCAAATCATATAGAAGATGCATTCATAGAAGAACCTATTAATCAAGACGTAAGTGTGGTACGGATGGCTGAATTAATGGCTGCCAATTTGATCATATTTCAGGTTTTTAGTATAGGAGCTTTCCGAGATTTGTATACCAAAGCTGGCATGACGTTCGATGATTTATATCGAATGTACATTGCTAAGAATGTCTTGAACTTTTTCAGACAAGACCATGGCTACAAGACTGGAGAGTACAAGAAACAATGGCTTGACGGTCGTGAGGACAACGAACATTTGGCTGAGATCATGGCTTCACTGGATTCGACAAGTCCTGATTATGCCGATAATATCTATTCGCAACTTCTTACTCGATATTAATGATATTTACTAACAGATTGATGTTATAACATCAATCTTTAAATAACCCCGAGCAATATCAAAATCGCAATAATACTGATTACGGCTGCAATTGCAATCCCTGCTACTTCACCAGCACTAATTCCAGCGGTTGTTTCTATTACGGGTGTTGGTGGTTGAACTGGCGCTGGGAATATTTCCGCGCCTCCTGAAGATGGAACTGGAGGCTCCACAATATCAAAGTTTTGTTGAAGGTTAAATGTCCAACCGTTAAATTCAAATACAATATTTACTTCTTCGGGTCCAGCTTCGGTTGGTGTAATTCGATAATCTCCAAATGGTGGGCTAGTAATTGGAGCTGTTAGTAATTCAGCGACAGTATAACTACGACTTGCCGTGGTAGCATAAGCCGAACCTGATGTTAAGGTAAATGAGATTTCAAGATCGGGGACGCTTTCAAGATCATCAGTAATACGACTTAAGACATCGTTAATAAATGCGGCTGTAACAATAGTTGTTGGCGTATTAACTACAACATCACTAATAGGTGGAATCGTATCGTCGGGTAAATGAATCCCAAAATTAACTACTACGTAGTTAATCGTTGCTAGTTCTGAATCATTGTTGTTTTGATCTGTTACTCTATATCCGATTTCATATGCACCCAGAGGATGATCAAGGGTAACAACAAGGGCGTTTGAACCGTTGACAGAAACTTCAGGATCATTATTATACAAAGTAAATGTTCCAGATTGGTCTGGCTGAGGACTCGTATAATCATCGTTGCTTGACAATGTCGGAACTCCAGTTAAAGCCGTGTCGCTAGTTGGATGAACATTGAAAACATACGTCCCGTCATCGTGAGGCTCCACTAAAGGCGAAACCGGAGTGCGGACAAATGTAGCAAAACCAGATTCAAAAATGCTATTACCATAATCGTTATTTGTGTAAGGACAAGCAATAAGAGTCTTATCGCCAGACATGGCAATATCACGAAGAGCTACTTGACCATAATCTGGAATATTTGCGCTAAGATGGGGAAAGAATTGTAACTCTTGAGTCCACGAGGCGGTACCGCTATCCCATGTCCACACTCCAAAAACAAGACTCTGATAGTTAAAACCTGTAAAACAGATGGTATTTTTGTCAGTAGAAATAGGAATTTTACCGCGAATATATTCAAGATTCAAAGAGATAGGTGTTCGCGCAACCCAATTAGAGCTCGTAGAGTCCCAGTCGAAAACATTTACTGTTGACGGCACTCCTAGGGTCCAATAGTTAAACAAAGCAATAGTATCACCATCAGAAGACATACCACAACCTACATATCGATGTGTACCTCCACCAAGAGCTGACCCTCGTTGAGTCCAAGTAGAGCCGTCCCAATGTGCAACTAAAGCGTTAGTGTTAGGATCTTCAGTGGTTCCGACAATATTATTCATCAATGAATCGCAATCCGAAACATAAGAATAGCTAGCCATTGATGGTAAAACATTTAGTGCCGTATCAAGAGCCCAAGCTGATCCATCGTAAGAATAGAAAGCAACAATATTATTGTTTCCTTGAGTGTAGAAAAATTTATCACCAGCGGAATTACATCGAATCGAAAGACCAAAGAAAGAAGAAGGAGTTGAAGGTGTGGTGAACATTAGTGTCCAAGTCCCCGAAGAATACTCATATACTCTAGCAGTTGAATCGACGCAAGTAGCGAAGATTCGATTTCCTGCATCATTAATTGATACAGTTGTTCCTATACCTCCATTTGTAGGCCCTATAATAACGTTACCCTTGATCGAAAAATCATTTGTGTTGTATACAACTATACGCCCGCTAAAAGAATTTACACTTGAATCGCTATTGCCACCAACTGCCAATGTAGAACCATCAGATGTTATGGCACACGATCCGAAATTGCTAGAATCATTACCTTGATATTTGTTAACATAGCTGTACATTTTTAAAAGACTATATTTCTCAACTATCACAATGAATGTAATTTCGGCCTGTTGTCAAGCATTCTTGTTTCGGCTTGTAATATCATTAGTCGTTTTCTTAGTTCCAGGAATACCATCGTTGTATCGTGGCTTGTTCTTAATTTACATATCGGATTTTTTGGATGGAATCTTCTTCCGTATAAACTATCCGACTGAGAAAGAAAAACTCAATAACACATACCAGTATCATCTTATCGATAAAGTAACCGATGCTTTGAATAATTGGCTTGGACTTATGCTTATCTCTTCAGCTCTTGGATCTGTAGGATTAGATGTGATTTACGTAGCATTAATATGGCGCTGTATTGGAATCATAATGTTTACTCAAATCAAGAGTAGCTATGTCTGGCTATTGTTTCCAGATTTGACCAAAGAACTGTTATTGTGTCGATATGTGTTTGGAGAATTGACGCCAAAGATATTTACAGTAGTGGCAATATTGAAAGCCGGATACGAGTATTATCATCACTTCATAAACAACCAACGAGATTTCGACCAATCGACTAATTTGATAGATGGTCAAATGTGGAGCCTCTACAAAACGCGGTAAAGATTGCCGACAGAATGCTATTGAAAAAAGTCTTTATTGTGAGAATCACCAATCTGAAGAATCGAAAGAACGCATGCCAAAGAGTTCTGTGAAGAGCCGGAAAGCGCCTAATGACGAAGTCAATGCTGTTGAAACCCCAGATCTGGATAACAGCGCAAACTAAGATTGACTTATTTGTACAGTGATTTACTGTACAACAAACGCTGTGTTTCACGGATGTCCCATCATCAAATCAAGGGTTTACTCCATGCCACGAGTCTCGAAAACTTCGAACGAATCATCAGAACAGGGGCGATAATCTGTGAAATGGAGCGTGTTAAACTGAAATTACATCGTCATGTCGGATTTTATGTCGCTGCTTGTGAAGACAATGATCAAATTGAAGATGGACAATACCCAGGAGTTTACATGAGAGCTTTCACCGATTTTCATCACACTAGGAAGATAGACTTCTGTATTGGTGAAGTAATATTTGTCTTTTGTGTAGAGCTCTTGAAACGTGATGATTATCATATTAACGAAGACGATGATGCAGGTCATATAAGCGACACAACCTTTACACAATATTGTCGATCTATCGATCGCGCTACGAAGTGTTGGTATCAAAGTGGTAGTGATGGTCACGAATTTGTTTTTCATCACTTTGTCCCTCTTCGATATGTTTCCGAGATTTGGTTTCAAGACATCTCTAAACTTCGAGGAATGGAAATACCTAAACACATTCGTGTGTTGATTAAAGAAAGATATTTCTATCCGATAGAAGTCATGTCCAAGCCAGATATTTACGTCCCTAAGCTTCAACGACATTACATTCCTCATTTTGATACTACTGATCTCGGTAAACTGCATAAAGAACAATTCCCCGAAACATTAAGAGAATCAACAATTGATAGAATCAAGCGCATGTTAAATTCTTATGAGTTCGAGGACTTGAATGATGATAGAAGCATTATCAGAGATTATGAAGGTCGTTGGCAAATGATAATGCTACCAAATCGAATATGACACTAATTTAGTGTCATTTATTGAATACATAAAATCTTCCTGTGACTTGACAGGGTTCAAAATAATCCGCACGTATGCAGATTAACATCGCTCTGACCAATTTCAGAGTTCGGGGCGGAGGGGGGGGGGGGGGGTAGTCTCAATAACGATAGTGTTATAAAACAGTATGTTCGCCGAACGACAATCCTTCCTGAACATCGCCATCGATACGATGTTCAACAATAGCCATATAATGACCCGGGACAAAGATAATATTAGCATCAACGTCAACTAACTGTCGTTCATCGACAAAAGGACCTGTATCAATATCACCGGACCCTGAACATTTGTAGACAAATAATCCTTTATCTTTTGTTAAATCGATATTCAGAATACGCTTTATGTCTCTTGGATAGAAATAGACTGCAATACTTACACCAAGCAATCGTGATATTACAGGGATTTCATAAAATTCGACCCAAGTGTTACTAATAATGTCCGAAGAACTTTTAGTCGTTAAACATGTCTCGAGATAACTCATGTATCGTATTTCACTACCTGTTAGACAAACACTTAATGCTCTCCAGAAACAATAGCCATCACCTGCGACATTTTTAATTGAATACTTAGGTTTCGTTGGAAGACACTGATTATCTGAAGTCGATTCTGGCTTTGTAGAGACCATTGAGGTCATGTGAAGATGACAGAATTCAAATCCTTTTCGTCTAGGCTTCTTACATTTGCTACCCGCCTTAGTAACGCCTTCACATATCATGTTTTTATAACTAGGCTCAAATATATACAGGGTAATTACAAAAATGGCGATTAAAATGATAAACAATATCATGTCTCCCGATACTGTCTTGACAAAAGAAAGAATTCGTCACAGCACGCTACTTTGACAGTGATTTAATTAATGATCGTTAGATGATTATTTCACTATCGTGAAGTGAATCACCTAATGATCGTGAAGTGATTATCATAATGCCATTGGTGTACAACCTTAGCAAACTTGTCTACATACAATTGGGAATATGGTTCTTCGCTTGAATGATAGTTAGCTTTGTTTCGCAAGAACTCTTTCTCTTCAATAAACGCATCAATGTTAGCTGGATTTAACGCAAATATAACATCACTAGCCGCAATATTGAGATTGTAAAATCCTTGAGTTGCGCGGCCACCAACAACAATGTGGTTAAGAGGTACTTGAAGTGTTAATAACCCCATGTTATTAAGCTGAACGTCATATCTTGACACTAAAATGTAATCATATTCGACACCTGACTCCTTAACTCTCTGCAAGCATTTCTGAACAGCAGTGAATAAATAATTGACGGCCTTCCAAGGCTTTCGAAATACAGCGTCTTCTAACTCAGCTTGTGTAAAGCTTTGTGATCCGATCTCATAATCAGGGTCTAATGCTTCCAAAGTCATCTTCTGACTTGCTGTCAAGAGTTTATCTGATGGAAGAGCATGATGCCATGATAATGTTATAGCATCCGAAGTGTTCCATGTGTGCAAGTACCAATCAATGTTCAATCCACTTGTCTCACACATCAAACGCTCAAGTGTTTGATCAAAAGACCGATAATGCCCTACAAGTACTATGGCTATACGGCGCATCTTTAATGATGTGATATTTTGTTTTACATCACTTGATTGATAACATCGCATCACGATAATTGATCATCGTAACCATTAGACCCTTATTTAAAATGCCAGGCTTTCATTCCCCGATCGCTCGTAGCAGATATTCACATCGTCGACGTGTAAGATTACAAGAGACCCTTGTAGATAATATAGAGCCTTCCACAATTCAAGGTTGTATCGCGTCGATCATCTTCTGGTTCTTAACATAAGATTCCTGATCAATGTCGTGTTCTTACAGAAGTGTATCCTTAACGAGATAAAATTAAAATCCTATGAATTGTAAAGTGAATTTTTATTTCTGAATAATGTTAATAATAAATGGAACGAGATTTTTTACTAGGTGCTTTGGTAGGCGCTAACATCATCATGATGTTATGGAATCTAACTCTGATTAGACTCAACAATAAACTCTTGGCGTCATGAAATGCTCCCGATTGGGAACATTAATCATTATCAAGTTCCAATGCGGTAACAATAACACGATATTGATACGGATAATGAATATCTTACTGTCGAGTGAGATACATAGATTAACAAATGTAGGAAATTCCCTACATTTACAAACTAGCGTTTTCAAGAATTGTTACTTGTGGAAAAATTGAAAAATCGCGTTTGAAACGTTTTTTGACCCGACACTTGACTCGGGTAATTTTTCATGAAAATAGACGCTGTGAGCTATCAGTCACGTCGAAAAATTCCAAAAACAACTTAAAATATTTTTCGAGTCCAACGGTAGTTCATAAAAATCTACAAAGGCGATTTTATGAATCGATGTTCCAGTCCTCATTTTTACACCATAAGATGGTTCGACAGAAGCTTAAAGATTACAAAGATCATTGAAGGCTGTATAATGTTACTCCAACAGAACGTTCCAATCAACGTTTAGGTGCTTTGCAAAGTTACATTCCATAAAAGCTGGATATGAACCGCAAGGATTTCGACATGAATATCTTGAAGGCTATCAACTGTTGACCAAAACCTATCATTTAACCAAAAATTTGGTTAATAAGAACTTTATTAACAGTAAAACCCCCAAACAATGGATGCTGAAACAAAGTCCTTACTGGATTGACTCCAACGTTGAACAATCGAAGAAAA
>CALMQQ010000253.1 GCA_937871845.1 uncultured bacterium | reverse complement strand
AATATCCAGACAGAACTGACTATTGTAGAAATGAGACTGCATTCCCAACATACGAAATGCAAGCACACTCTGCTCCACTAGGATTAACTTTCGCTCCAGACACCAGAGACCTAGCAGACAACCTGATAGTTGCATTCCACGGTTCATGGAATAGAACTATTCCTACAGGTTATAAGGTTGTAAGGATTGATACAACAAGTGAGAGTTCAGAAACTGTAAACTTCATCACTGGATGGCTGGATGAGAATGGCGACATTTGGGGAAGACCCGTGGGAGTGAAGTTCAACGAACAAGGAGAGTTGTTTATCACGGATGACGAAGCTGGAGCAATTTATATAATGAAGAAATTATAACGTTACATTTCCCACCCTCTGTCACTCCGTGGCTTGACCACGGAGTCTCGTTTATTGTCTAATTTGCACGAAAGTAAAAATCGGGATCCCGTGGTTAAACCACGGGAAGACTTGAGAAAATCATACTAATAGCTGACTCTCTTTGATATGCGTGTTCCAAGGAATATCTTAAATTTTTTATTCTTTTATTTTTAATCGTTAACTCTATACATACTCCCCTCGCATTTCTCGCCAAACCACCGACAAAATCTGCTTCAGCATATCACCAGATTCGCGGAAGAATTTACGATCTTTTGTACCAGATATATCTTCGTCGTTCCATTTCACTCGAACTTCTTTTATTTTTCCCCCTTTTTTCTGTATTAAATACAATAATTCGACATCAAATGCAGAAACCGACCAACCCTTTACGTTTTTCACCTTCAAAGCATTTAATTTAGGGAATGTCTCACTCAATAAATCTGCTCTGAAAAGTTTGAACCCGCATTGCGTGTCATCAATTTGTCTCAAAAGGAAAAGCTTTCTGAAGCTGCTAAACATAAATCCAGCGACTTTGCGGATAACTGTTGCAGAGTTGCGTTTACTGCCTCTAGAACCTATTACAGCTTGATTTTCGGCAATATATGGCATGAGTCTATCCAACTCACTCAATGGAGTCGATTGATCCATATCAGTAAACAAAATATATTCACCAAAGGATTCTTGAATCCCACGATTTATAGCTACTGGCTTTCCTCCATGCTCTGCCTCAACAATTTTAAGGAATTTTTTATCAGCGTAATTTTTTTTCAAATATTTCAAACTCCCGTCTGTTGAACCATCATCTACTATCAAAACTTCATAAGTAAAATCCTGCTTTGATAGATACTTAAAAGCTTTGTGTAATAGACCTTTCTTCAGATTTGAAAGTTCGTTATATTGAGGAATTATTATTGATAAAAAGATTTTATCCTTTTTCATTATTTATATAGATGCTGTAATTGTGTACTTTTTCTGAGAAAGAAAAATTATCTGCACTCTCGAAGAATTTAATCAAAGTTTGATCGGATTCTTCATCGATAATCAGAACGAGAGCTTCATCACGTAACTCAACTGCTTCTTGCATTTTATCATCTGAGTATACGAGATGGTACCACACCAAATATTTATTGGTGAAATTACCATTTAATTGCGTAAAAATCCACGGATCGTCACCATAGTAATAATAATCAACGCCTTCATAATTGTTTTCAAAGTGTTCAATCAAATCTTTTCTTGTTTGGAAAGAGTCATGTTCTTTCCAAAACCAGCTATGACCATCACGCTTACCAAAGAACAAATATTGTGGAAAATCTGAGTAATATCTGATATGTCCATCAAAGCGTTCTTTATCAATTACAGGAAAGTTAAAGCCTTTGCTAAAGAGAAAAGTTACCAATACTAGAAAACCTAGTATTAATTCAAACAAGTGTAGTTTAGATGTGGGTTTAGTTTGTAGGTAAATTGCAAGAGACAGAAGTGATATTGGTAATAATTGAATCAGATAATGCATGTAAGGTCTTCCTGAGAGAGTTACCAACGTGATATCAACTACCAAAGTTAGAAATATTACAAAAACATTTCGACTTACCTGGTTTTTGTATAACTTAACTAAAGCATAATAAAATATCAGAGCAGACCCTGCGATTTTTATATAGTTCCAATAATTGGCATCTTCTTCCAATTCAATATACCTAAAGTTTGTCAGAAAAGTTGCATCGATAAAGTCATCAAAAGTCTTATTTAGAACCAAATATGCAAAGTATAGTCCGATTACGAAAAAATAAGTTGAAAGTACTTTTATGTAATATTGATAGTTAAATTTTTTCCTTTTCTTCCATAGGTCGAATATCGCAACGAGTGCAATTATCGCCACGGACTCGATAAAGGCTTGTGGTTTAATTAAAAAGGCATACGACAAAAGTATTCCAACCAGAAAAGGTCTATGGCTAAAGAGAGACAGATACAAGATGGAAAGTGTTGCTGGAATATAAAATACCTCACTGTTAGCTAAATTTCCCTCTAACAAGGGAGTACCAAGGATGATGGCGAAAATTACCAAAATAAAGCTTTTTAACTTTGACTTTATGCCCAACCTAAGCATCAACTTGTGTAAAATCAAGATTGAGAAAACGCCTGCAGAGATATTCATCAATTTTACGAGTACATAGCCCACATCCCAATCGAAAACACCCGCTAATGTGTATATCCAAACCATCATCGGAGGTTTGTGATCCCATGCTCCCACATACAACTCTTTTCCCTGAAGAATTGCTTCTGCCTGTGCGGCATAAAACCCTTCATCTGGATACCAATATCCTTCGAATAGACTGGGTATTCGTAAAATTATGAATATAAATACCGCGATTAGGATAATTTTGTTATTTCTGGTGAGAATCATTTAAATATATTAGTCTATAATCGACAAGGTGTACAAGTAGGTATCCAAAGAAAAAGGAGCCTTATAGGCTCCTTTTATCAAAGTTATTTGAATTTTTATTTTCTCTTCATAAACCCTAAGTCCTTGTTTAAAACAAACACAGAACTAAGTAAAACTGAACCCAAACCAAGTGTACTGTACATGTTTATACCTGTATCTGCTAAGACTCTTTGTTCTACAACAGGGGCTGCTGCAGACAATACTCTAGCAGTAGGTTCTACTGTAGGCTCCACAGGAGTCGATGTAGGAACAACTTCAGTAGGTGTTGGTTCTGGAAGGTCAGTGGGTGTTGGTGTTGTAGTTGGAGTAGGTGTTGGATCTTCATCACAGACTGGAGCAACATAACCATTGTTGTAACCGTTATTATAGCCATTATTATAATCGTTGTTATAACCATTGTTGTAGCCGTTGTTATAGCCATTGTTATAACCGTTGTTATATCCATCATCACGGTGATGTGCGTAAACTACAGCACTATCGGAGAAGATTGACACTCCGGATAAGAAACTAAATGTGGCAGTTAAAAAGAGTGTACTTAACATTAAGCTACTCTTTACTTTATTGAAGTTAATCATTGAAAATAAATAAATGGGTTAAATTGGCCCGATTATATTACTTTCAAAGGCTTTTGTAAAGCAAAGTACAGAAAATTTAATTATTTTTAGCTAAAAAGAAAACCTCCGGCATAAAATACCGGAGGTTTAGTTCTTATAATTGCTTACTAGTAGATATTTCTGCGAAATTTATTTTTGTTCAGAATAAATATTGCTGAAATCAGTGATGTACCTAGAATAAGTGCTGTTGACATATTTCTCCCTGTATCAGAAAGACTATTACTTGCACCAAGTACTTTTCCGAGTGCACTCGTAGCCATGCCTCTGATATTTCCTGTAGATTCTTCATCATCAGTTATATTTGCACCAGCAACTTGTGCTCGATTCAAACTAACAGAATCAATATTATCCTCAGGTGTTGGGTCATCTTCACAGAACTCAATTACTGGTTCTGGAACCTCAACAATTGAAGGTACAAGAGTTGTAGTAAATTCGTTTGCTAACTGACAAGATCTTAAGGCACGAACCTCATTAATTATTGAAGTTGCAGTGGAATCCGCAGGTACTAATAATCGAATCTGTGCAGTCCACTCTTCATTAACATCAAGGCTTTCTTTTGTCCATGTAACACGATTGTTTGCAGGGGTATATTGTCCATTTGGAGAGGAATCATAATATTGCATTCCTGCTGGTAGATTATCCCAAATTTCCACACCATGAGCTGTTTCAGTTCCTTTGTTTACAACTCTGATGTTATAGGTAACGAGTTGGCCTGGTGTAAATGTTTCGTTTGTGGTGGTTTTCTCCGCTAATATATCTCCAATAACATTGTTACCGAAGTTCATATCTTCAAAAACATCACCAGAGCTGTCAATTATAAATGTGTGGTAACCTGGGTCAACAGGATATGTTTGTTCCCATGAACCGTTTGTAACGGCTTGGTTTACTTCAGTTAGGAAGTATGTGCCAGGCATTAGATTATTGAAAGAATACTCGCCTTCTGTATCAGTCTCCTCTGTATCGACAACTGTTCCGTCATATGTGTCCATTCTTAATTCAACTGTCCATCCCTCCATTTTAGGCTCACCATAGGTCTTTATTC
>CALMQQ010000252.1 GCA_937871845.1 uncultured bacterium | reverse complement strand
GATTCCTAGAGAAGAGAGCTCATTTCAAAATGGTTACCATGGTATGAGTTTCGAGGAATTTAAAGCTGAGCTGAAAGATAGATATGATGAATCATTAGGAGTTAATATAAAACCTGACCGAGTTCCACAAACAACTTATTGGTTCTTTGTTGATGATAAACCCGTCGGGTTTATAAAAGTTCGACATTATCTCAATGACCGATTAAAAGAAATAGGCGGGCACATTGGTTATACAATCGCGCCTGAATTCAGAGGGAAAGGCTATGCAACGAAAATGCTTGAATTAGCTCTAATAGAGGCAAAAAAGTTAGGGATAGATAAAGTGCGATTGACTTGCTATAGCTCCAATGTTGCATCTAGAAGAGTGATTGAAAAAAATGGAGGAATACTCGAGGGTGAGAAAGAGGGGTCTTTGAGGTTTTGGGTTTAATCTTCACTTCCCTCGTCATCTAATGCGCCCATCTTTTTAGCTCCCTCGTCAGGTCTATTCGTGAGCGCTAAATCTTCTAGGAAATCAACTACATCTTTAGGAATTATTATATTTTCGGCATCCGATCCAAAATCATCTTCTTTTTTCGGAAATTCTTTATTTGCTATCATATGATTTAACTAATTAATAATATTAAACCATATATTTGAAATCCTGTCATCTTGGCAGTGATGATTATTTAGCCATAAAATGTCTGTTGGTTGACATACCTTCACGAGTGAGTATATAATTAATCAATATGGATAGATGCTAATCGCAAACCCCACTCCATAACCCTAACCTTCCATTCCGGGCGAAGTGTTGTGCGTCGATGAATTCTTTTTGGTAATAATAAGGCTTGGAATAGGTGTATTCATATGCGTAACCATCTTGGATCATCGTTTTGTTTACATTTGTACCGTCTTGGAGGAAAGCATATCTGAGTAGTCTTCCATATCTATCGACATCGTCCTGAGTGCTGTCAGATTTTAAAATAATGGAATTGTCATCTAATAGTTTAGTCAGATAAAGTGTGGCTTCTTCTCCAAAACATTCGACTTCTTTTCTGGGGTCTTTTGTTTCTGGCGTATCAATACCAATCAATCTAACTGTGAATTGTTCCTGAGAATCTGAAACCTTGATGGTATCACCATCGACAATAGAAGTTACGTTGTATAAAGTGGTATCTGTCCCTAAAACGTCTCTCGATAAATTTGGATTAATTTTTGAGTCTGAAATAAAGGCAGCAAAGATTAAGAGAAATATGGCTATTATAGTATTAACCAGTGATCGATTTGTTGAAATTGTATTCATAGCTGAACTATCTCCTGAGTTTAACTGAATTGCCTTACTTATGAAATTTACATAGAATAAAGAATATTATTCTAACTAAAATGAGTGAAGATATTCAAAATGAAATGGAAGTCACACCGGTTCCTAATCAGGTTAGTGCTAAGGTAACTACTGGTAAAAGTGACAAACCGACAGATAAAACTGTTACAAAGAAAAAAGTGAATTATAAAAAGTTGTTTATCGTCTCTACCTTATTAGTCCTTGTATGGGCTTTGATAGTTGTTGTTTATCTAATGTTTTTCAAACCAGAAGAAAATGCAACCAATACAGACAACAACGACAGCACGCCATTGCCTACAGTGACCGTTTTACCTACAATCGCTTTCGAGTTGTATTCAGATGACTATCTTGAGTTTGAACACCCTTCTGATACGAAAGTAGAGTTGATTGGAGGAATAAATTACCATCCAGAAGTGGAAGGGAAAACGATTAACGGTGTTCAATATCTATCAATAAGCAAATCTGAAGACACGAAACTCGAGTTCATTTATCTACTTCAGGGTGGGGAATTTCCTTATGTCCAGATCGATACTAAAGCACTATCTTTGTTCCAGGAT
>CALMQQ010000251.1 GCA_937871845.1 uncultured bacterium | reverse complement strand
GCACGACCAAGTATTTCTGTGACACCATCCACTGTTACACCCACAAATGTAAATGCAATTGTATGCGGTCCAGCAGATTTGGATAGTAACGGAAGGTTTGATTTGTATGATTTTTCTAATTTTGCAAGAAAATACAAAAGTAGTTGTTCAGATAGAGGTGTAAACCACGGACCTTGCGGGGGAATAGATCGAGATAATGATGGAAAAGTCTCTATTGCTGATTTTTCAGCGTTCGCTCAGAGGTACTATCCAGCACCGAGTTGTTCATTGTAGATGAGTCATTCTTTTTAGAGTAACTTAAGATTTGATGATTTATTAATATTATAATAAACTGAATATATTCACTAATTATCAAATGAGAGAAAAAGCCGTAGTTTTAGGATTATTTTCCTTAGGTATTTTTTTGTTGGCAATCACCGCATTCTTGTTTTATCAGGATAGGGCACCACAAGACGATAGCGCAGCATCAGTATATTATCTCTCCCCAAATGGGAATGATTCTAATAACGGAAGTAACTCGTCTCCCTGGAAGACTATCTCTAAGGCTATGAGTAGTATCTCTGCAGGAGATACTGTTATCCTGAAAGACGGTACATATAGCGCATATTTTAATATCAATAAACCCAATACCACTTGGAGAGCAGAAAACAAACATAAAGCGATTATCGACGGAGGTTTTGGACCTGGTTTACTTAATGGGGAGTGGAAGAATATTGTTTCAGCCTGGGATTCTAAATGTAAAAATATAGGGATGTGGTCTCCGTTAGTAGCGGTTTCGGCTGATAATGTTGAGGTAGAGGGGTTATTCTTGCGAAACTCCTGTGGTCGAGGTGTTTTAGTTGCCGAGAATGTTAACTACTCGAAGTTTTTAAATAATAGAATTGATTGGACTTTTGTATCTGGATTTTACGTTTCTGGAAAGACTAAAGGTTTGCAGATGATAAATAATGAACTTACAAGAATTTCGTTTAACGATCAATATACTGTATATACAAGCAATGACTACAATGTAAACATTAGTATTCATATGAGTGGTGAGGACATGGTAGTGAGAGGCAATATCATTGCTTGGGGACGTGGAGAAATTGCAATGACGGGTTCTCGAAACCTATTATTTGAAGATAATATTATTATTGGAAATAAAAACAATTTTTATAATGGTTGGGCCGATGGTGTGATTGTGCGCAATAATCTCTTCTGGGCTCCTGAATCACAACTTAATCCAAATACCCACTGGGAGAAGAAAAACGGTAACGAGAACGATTGGCACATTTCGTCACGTAATGAGAAAGATGCTCGTTGGGGAAATTATGCCTCAGGATTAAATAATGTCGCTTACTATAACAATATAATACTTAATAACAGTTTCCTTTTTTCCGGTTACCATAAAGATTATTCGTCGAATACTACAAACGTTTATTTTGGTCATAATACATTAGTGACCGGTAAAGAGACAAATGATTTGTTTAATATTGTTTTTGCACCCAGAGATGGGTCTGACTCCAAAATTACAGGATTAATTGAGAATAATATTTTCGATGTAAGCAAAGACCCTTCTGCAACAATTAAAGCAGCGCTGAGTGGGAATGATGACTTGGTATTCAGAAATAATATTTTACCAGCTTCTGCTCAAAGCAATACCAAAGGACCTGGTGATATCTATACAACGAATCCGGAATTGCAAAATTCATTGGTTCAGTTGAATTATCCAATACCTGCAATAGGTGCTGCAACTGTTGACATGACTGCTTTGCGTGCAGCTGTGGATCTTAATAATTACAGATTGAAACAATCGAGTCCAGCAATAAATGCAGGCATTAGTACAACAACTCATACTACATATCAAATTCCACAGTTAGCGAAATCACAAGATTTTTTCAAAAATAGTAGAGTAGGAAATCCAGATATTGGGGCAGTCGAATACGGCGGTGTATACAATACCAGTACTCCTACGCCTTTGGTGACAGCTACACAAGTGCAAACATCACCAACACCTACTACAAGTCTTGGGTCCACCCCAACATTGACACCGACTCTAACTTTGAAGCCAACACCACCTCTTGCTGCGTCAAATACTCCAACTCCACCAATTACGGGAAATATATGTGGGAAAGCAGACATCGATGGAGACGGAAAATTTAGTATTGCTGATTTTGCAGAGTTTGCTAAAAGTTACGGAACAGGAAAAAATACATGTGCAGATAAAGATGTTGAATATGGATCTTGTGGTGGTCGAGATGTAAATAGAGATGGGAAATTAAATATAGCAGATTTTGGAGCAGCCGGAATAGGATTTGCACAGAGGTATTATCCGAAATTAAGCTGCGCAATATAAGATTGAAGTATAAAGAAATTTAGATATTTAATAATTATTATCGTTAGTTATGAGGAAACCAGTATTTACACTAGCTTTAGCAGTAATAGGGATACTAGTCCTTATGGTTTCGAGTTTATTAGTGTTCCAAGAGTGGTCACCCGAGGATGACTCGGCAGCAACAATTTACTACTTATCTCCAAATGGATCCGATAGCAACCCAGGGACAACTTCGAGTCCATGGAAAACTTTGGTGAAGGCTGATGCAAGCGCTTCTCCTGGCGATACTGTTGTTCTTAAAGATGGTGTCTATTCCGGTTACATCACCCTTAGGAAATCGAACGTTACTTGGAGAGCTGAAAATAAGCATAAAGCTATAATTGATGGGGGCTTCGCTCCGGGGATGTTGAATAACAACTGGAATAATATCGTTTCAGTTTGGAATACAAAATGCTCAAACAAAGGGATGTTTGCTGCCTTATTGGCTATTCGAGATGCTGATCACGTGACAATTGATGGTCTTTTCATACGGAATTCCTGTGGTAGAGGGATAGGAGTTTCCACGTCTACAACAAGTGCAACTGCCAATAACATTACCATCAAAAATTCGATGATAGATTGGACTTCTACCTCGGGTATATATGCAGAGCCGGCTTTCAGTCAAAAAGATGTATTTCAAACAAAAATGAATAATTTTCAGTTTATTGATAACGTTATGACAAGAACATCTATAGGTGACGAATATAATGTCAGGGTGGCAGGTGCTTGTCAGCCGAAAACGACTCCTGAGAACGAAAAGATTAAAAAGTATTGTGTCAATATTAGTGCCTCTTTTGGTGGAGTGAATTCAATTATAAGAGGAAATGTATTTGCATGGGGTGAAGGTGAATTGGCTCCCCAACCAGGGTCCAAAGGATTTTTATTTGAAAATAATGTTGTAGTTGGAAATAAAAATAGTTTTTATGCTGGAATGGTACAGGATGCTATAGCAAGAAATAATACATTCTATGCCCCAGAATTGAAAAAACCCAAAGCTGGCGGTGATGAAGATAGTGAGGCCACTGGGTATTGGAGACTTGGACTACGAAATGAAAAGGGGCATACGGATGAGGCCACTACAATGAATACAAATATTGCTATCTATAATAATTTAATAGTTAATATGGGATTCTTTATTACAGGGACAAATGGTAGTCACATAGGGGACAACAGACAAATATACTTTGGAAATAATACTTTGGTTGCTGGAAAGGAACTGGATTCGCTCCTACACATCCAGCATGGGGGAGGATCTTCAGGTGATGGAGTGTTAACAGGAATCATGGAAAATAATATTTTCGACCGAAGAAAGAATCCATCAGCTAGAATTAATGTCCAACTGAGTGGAAATGACCAATTCCTACGCAGAAATAATATATTACCAACAAATGTTGACAATTCAGTTAAAGGAACAGGAGATGTTTATACTAACGATCCTGGATTAGTAAACTCATTAATAGAATTGAATCTTGTTTATCCAAATATCGGACCTGAGACACTAGATATCGCAGCATTAAGGGCTGCTTTAGACATTAATAATTATCGATTAAAACAAAATAGTCCCGCAATAAATACAGGATCAAATGGGACTGGTGCTAACCAAACTAATATCCCACAATTAGTGAGATCGCAAGATTTTTTGAGAAATACCAGGACAGGAACTCCTGATATAGGGGCAATAGAGTTCGGAGGGGTCTATAACACCAGTACCCCAACACCAATACAGTCCGCGACGCCAACTCAAACACCTGGTGCATCTTTAACTCCGACATTAACTCGAACACCTGGGCCTTCAATTACTCCAAGTACAACACCAACACCATCAAATGCACTGACACCAGTTCCAAGTGCCACACCAACACTTCCAGTTACAGGGAATATCTGTGGTAAAGCTGATGTGGATGGAGATGGAAAATTCAGTATTGCTGACTTTGCAGAATTTGCTAAAAGCTATGGAACTGGAAAAAATACTTGTGCAGATAAAGATGTTGAGTATGGTTCTTGTGGAGGAAGAGATGTAAATAGAGATGGGAAGTTAAATATTGCAGACTTTGGAGCAGCTGGAATAGGATTTGCACAGAGGTATTATCCGAAGACTAGTTGTGCATTATAAAGACTAAGTAACTAAAAAATTTAATTTAGATAATTTATTTATTCAAAACAATATAAATAAAAAGGAAATTGTTTATTGGTATAGTTCTTGTATTATCGGTGATTTCTCTGTCTGTTTATTTAGTTTTATTCATGGGGGATTTAGCTCCTGAAGATAATTCTGCTGCGTCGATCTATTATCTTTCGCCAAATGGGTCCGATACCAACGCAGGTACAAATACTAGTCCGTGGAAAACCATGAAAAAAGCCGATACTTCAGCTTCTCCTGGCGACACAATTATTCTCAAAGATGGTATTTATCCTGCATATTCTCGAATTGAAAAAAGTGGACTGACTTGGAAAGCTGAAAATCGTCATAAAGCTATTATAGACGGAGGTTTTGCGCCTGGAATGTTAAATAATAGCTGGGACAATATTGTAAATGTATGGAATAGTAGGTGTTCATCACAAGGAAGATTCGCTGCACTGCTATCACTAAGGAATACTAACAATGTAACTATTGATGGCCTATTCCTAAGAAACTCTTGTGGTAGAGGTTTGGGAATTTCTACAGAGAATGGTGGAACAATGAAGAATGTGACTGTAAAAAATGTAATCATTGACTGGACGATTTCATCTGGTTTGTATGCAAATCCTGATGAATCTGAAAGTGATTATCCTGCAAGAATGGATAATTTTCAATTTCTTAATAATAGTATGACCAGAACTTCTGTGGGAGATGAGTATCATGTTCGGGTACCAGGTGCTTGTCAACCAAAAGATACCCCACTAAGTGAATTAGAATTGAAATATTGTGTAAATATTAGTGCAGCCATAGGTGGGATGAATTCTGTTGTTAGAGGTAATACTTTTGCATGGGGAGAGGGTGAATTAGCACCCCAGCCCGGTCCAAAAGACTTATTGTTTGAAGATAACACAGTAGTTGGAAACAAAAATAGCTTTTATGCTGGGATGGTTGAAGATGCAGTAGTAAGGAATAATCTTTTCTACGCTCCTGAAGAGAAGAAACCTAAGGCAGGTGGAGATGAGGATACCGATGCCACAGGATTTTGGAGGTTTGGACTTAGAAATGAAAAGGGTCATCTAAAAACAGGAAATGTAATGAATACAAACATTGCCATTTACAATAATTTGATAGTAAATATGGGGTTTTTTATTACTGGCTCAAATAAATCACATATAGGCGATAATAATCGAATATATTTTGGAAACAACACATTGATTGCGGGAAATGAATTATCTACACTTTTGAGCGTTCAGCATGAAGCAGCTAAAAGTGGGGATCCTAAAGTTAGTGGAATATTAGAGAATAACATATTTGATCGAAGAAAAAACCCAACATCAAAAATCACAATCAAATTAAGTGGTAATGATGCCCTGACAGTGCGTAATAATATTTTTCCTAAGGCACTATCAACCTCTATAAAAGGCACCGGTAATGTTTTTCAGGATAATCCAGGATTGGTTAATTCTACGATTCCTTTAAACATTAAATATCCAAATATTGGACCAGACAATTTAAATCTGAGTGAGCTATTAACAGCAGTAAATGTTGCTAATTATTATCCAATAAGTAATAGTATCTCGATAAATGCAGGTACAAGTGCTGGTCCTTCTAATAACACAGGTATACCTACATCGGTTAGATCACAGGATTATTTGAAGAGTGCCAGAGTATCAATGCCAGATATTGGTGCAATTGAATTAAACTCTGAAAATGCTCCTGATAATACACCAATCCCAACATCAGTTGGCACAATTGTTCCGACTACTACCTACCCAAGTGCAAAACGCATAATTGTGAGAGCTAAGGCTAGATATCCCAGGAGTGAATCAGGAGTATGGCCGAAACTAGAAATTAAAATAGGTGATCCTACAACAACACAGCCTACAGTTCATACTTTTGATGTTATGGGAACGACATATGGGAATTATAGATACACACACAACGTTCCGTTTGATGTAACTCAGGTAAAAATTAAATTTATTAACGATGGTACTCAGAGGGACGTATACGTAGATAAGATTACAATTGGAACTACTGTCTATCAGACCGAAGATCCTGATACCTTTTCAACAGGCACTTGGAGTAACGAGGCTGGAGCATGTGTTGGAGGATTTTATTCTCGTGATTTACTTCACTGTAATGGTTATTTCCAGTATAAAGCGAGATAATTCCAAAACATTGTGAACAAATGCTTTCTACCGATAGTCCATGAATGTTATAATGAATAAGTCTTCGTAATTGAAAGGGATGTTAGGTGAAGGAATTTAAAGAGTATTCAAATGATTTTAATCCTCTTACAGATTCCTCCACAAATCCTAAATCCTGATCATTATTGAGGCTAATATTTACTTATTAGTTTTATTAAATGGATAAACAATACACGAAATCCATAGACTTTAACGGCAAAAAGCTGACTTTTAAACTCGGCGGACTTGCACCAAGAGCGAATTCTACAGTATGGGCTCAAATGGGAGAGACTGTAGTTCTTACTATCGTAACAGTTGGTAGAGAAAACCCAAATTTAGATTACTTCCCTCTATCAATAGAATATATTGAGAAATTCTATGCAGGTGGAAGGATTTCTGGATCCAGATTTCAGAAAAGAGAAAGATGGCCAAGTGACGATGCGGTCTTAAAGGCACGTCAAATTGACCATTCACTAAGATCTTTATTTCCACACGGCTACAAAAATGAAGTTAGTGTTACTGTAACAGTGCTGGCTTACGATAATGTTCATGATCCAGAGACTTTGGCTGTTACATCAGCATCACTTGCACTTATGAACTCAGATGTTCCATTTATGGGACCTGTTGCTAGTGTTGTTGTTGGAGTAAAAGATGGTGAAATGATCTTAAATCCGTCAAATTTGACAGAAACTGACGAATTTGATTCTGAATTCATTATTTCGGCTAGGAACGACAAGAGAATCTTAAATATCGAGGGTTTTGGTAATGAATATCCTGAAGAAAAAATGTTTGGTTTGATTGATTTCGCATTGGCAGAGATGAAACCATTGCTTGATGTTCAGGAAGAAATTACTAAAGAAATGGGCAAGGAGAAGGTTGAATTTGTAGACCAAACACCAAATGAAGAAATTATAAAAGACCTTCAAGACAAATACATACAGAAGTTAG
>CALMQQ010000250.1 GCA_937871845.1 uncultured bacterium | reverse complement strand
GGCTGATCAGTCTTTGTCGATATTAACTTTGTCTCTTCTCCTAGGAAATCAACCCAATGAACAATGTTTGCCTTATCAACTTGGTTTTTTAGAAAGTATACTTTCTCATTTTTTTCATCTATCCATGGATTTGTGTTCATACCATCTACTGTGAGTTGTCTTGCTTCGCTTCCGTCGTAATTACTCAAGAATATTTGTTTTCCAAGTGCAGTTTCTTTCACGAATGTAATCTTACCATAGGGAACAAGCTTGATAGTCAAATCAGGATTTATCCCTGGATGTAGATTTACAAGAGAATATGTTTGTTTCAAGAAACCATCTTTTTCAATCAAAAATTCTTCCTCATAAATTGAAAGTTCGTTTATTGCTAACATACCTTTATCATCTGTACTAAGTTCAGTGTCATTACCTATAGTGACTTGAGTATTTGCGAGTGACGTGGAATCCAACCAATTTTGAATATAGATTTTGAAAGTTGAAGAAGGTTCTAACTTGATATCATATTTATTTTCAATATCTGGTTCTACTATCAAATCGATGACTTCGTCTACATAATAACTGGATACAACTGTAAGCTTGTAAAGTCCAGTTTTCTTGTTTTCTAATTTCAGTTCAATAGTCTTTTCGTCTATTTTACTTGTTTTTTCTATTAACTCTTTATCATCTAATAAAAATTTAAGCTCGTTAAGTTGAAGTTCACTCACATCACTTATGGTTACAGTTAAATTTGCAAGTGTTGCATCTGTTAATTCAACACTAAGGGTATTAACGCCATTATCAATAGTAATTGATTCTATGAGATTTAAGTGTTTGTCAGAGGTAACAATAATTTTATTGTTTCCTAACTTGAGTTCTTTTATTTTGTAGAATCCATTATTTCCAGTTATAGCACAGTTGTCTTTGATACATACATTTGCACCAATAATCGGGTTTTTATTCTTATCAAAAATGTAACCCTCTAGAGAACTATCAAAAAGTCTTTTATCGAGTCCTAGTCCAAAAATAAGTACACACAATGTTAATAGTATGACAGTCCCTAATGGTAGGAGTATCAAGGATTTGTATCTCTTGAAAACTGATGTTTTTGACTGATGTATTTTCTTGGGCATATTTATTATTAATTGACAGGGATACTGTATTCATTCTATCTTTAATTTACCTACTCTTCAATTTTTACTCAACTCATATGAAAATTGTTATTAAAAAACCTAAAATCAACTTTACCAAAATTAAAGAATCTAATAAGAATCATAAAAGTACGGATTTTTTTAAATTCTTTTATGATTTTGATGAATTTGTCAAAGTCTACTTACCACCAAGCACAATTAAACTAATTGTATTTCTATTAATTTCAAGTTTTGTTACATTTTCTACATATTTTCTAACCTCATACATACGAGCAAATGATCTCTCGGTAAACGAAATCGCGAAACAAGTAGCTTTTCTAAATTATGCTATGTGGGGTGCTTATATAATGTTTGTTTTGGGAATAAATCTTCTAATCGTTTTGTTATTTAGGGTTCTTAAGATTAAACAAGATGATAGAAAATTCTTATTAAATCAAATCACCGTAGCAATTGGAGGATACTTATTCATGAGAATCGTTGCGATGGTTATAATTTTGTTAGATGAGAAACTTCCTTTTGAAATTAATTTCGAATATAGCTTTTTTAACTTTAATCTATTAACAATACTTTTTATCGCTCAGATTTCCTTAGCACTAGTAATTTATAATTTTTTACTTAGGAATCTTCCTGAAAAGGTGAAAAGTAGAAAGCTTTTGACAATGATTCTGGCAGTGATTTATATAGCAAGTTTGTGGACTCTGACCGCCCCTTAAACCTTCGGTATTAGTAATTTGTACTGATCGATGTTGTCGATAGTGGAATACTCCTGAACAAAATGCCAGAAAGTTGAAGAATTATTTGTCTTTTCGTTGGTGGTTTCTATTAAGCCTGACGAGATGTAGTAATTATCAACAACATCTGCATTAGGATAGTAAACATACCACACTGGTAGGTCTGAATTAAGGAAATTATCTAATACTGGAATGATATTTTTATATTCAAAATCTATTTCATAATTATTATTATTCAAATTTCTGTAATCTACATTTCCGATATTTGAGTTTTCTCCTACAAGTTCGTAGTTTAAGGCTATAACAGGGATATCAAATTCTGAATTATCCATCATATTGGTGAATGTGAATGTAGGAATAATTAACTTTTCTTCTGGAAGATATGCCCAAAGAGCTGATACTCGTATTGACTTAAGATTTAGTGTTCCGTCGGATTCGGTTTCTCTAACTATTAGTTCCTTTCCAACATCTGTGACGATTTCAATTAAAATTTGCTTTGAAGCGCATTGTTCGCATGTTGATTCTTCGCTATCCTTCAGTTGGTTGTTGTTGTTATCGTAGTAGAGGTTGATTTTTTGATTATCAATCAAGAGTGAATCTGCTAGATCATAATCCTGCGCTGAGATATCACTGCCTTCGTTGCTCATCACGAAGAAGAATAGTGTCAGTACTAGAAAACTAACTATCGATAATGACAAAACCATAAGTTGTATACGTTTACGTAACTTCATATTTGAATTTCTTATTTAAGCGAATTTAGATTCTAACATATAAATATGAAAAACTTATTAATTATTGAAGACGATCTTCAACTTGCATTTACTCTAAGAGAGTCTCTAAAACAACATGGATTTAATACTACCATAGTAGACAACGGTAGAAAAGGTTACAAATACGCGATATCGAAACATTTTGATTGTCTTCTCGTTGACTACAAGCTCCCGGAAATGAATGGTGATGAGATTATCAATAATCTCAGAGTTAGAGATATTGAAACTCCAGTACTTATGTTGACAGGTCAGGCATCCTCAGAACATCTTGCTAAAAGCTTCCGAATCGGTGTAGATGATTACCTGTCAAAACCTTTCTCCCATATCGAATTGATCGCACGTATTGAAAGGTTAAT
>CALMQQ010000249.1 GCA_937871845.1 uncultured bacterium | reverse complement strand
ACTATGGCTTTCTGTGATTTAGGTTATCTCGACTTTGAAGAACCTTTTACTAGATTTTATGGACATGGATTAATAACCAAAGATGGAGCCAAAATGAGTAAATCGAAAGGTAACGTTATCAATCCAGATGAGTATTTCGATAAATACGGTGCGGATGCGGTTAGGATGTATTTGAGATTTATGGGTCCTTTTGATCAGGGAGGAGATTGGAGTGATACGGGAATGAAAGGGATGTTTAGGTTTATCCATAAATTATTTAAAATTTATCAAGATTATCTAGATTCGACTGATAATACAAATGAGCCTTTAAATATCGCAGTCTTAGATAAAACTATTATGAAGGTTACGGAGGACTTGGAAAATCTTAAGTTCAACACTGCAATCGCAGAATTTATGAAATTAGTAAATTGGTATGTTGATCATGAGGATAAACTAACAAAGAGTCAGAAAAAAGAAATCCTTGAAACATTACTATTGATGCTTTCACCATTCATTCCACATCTTGCTGAAGAACTGTGGGAGCAAATGGGCAATAAACCAAGTATTCATAAGCAAGAATGGCCATCGTTCAATAAGGATAACCTCAAAGATGATTTGATTACCATAGCAGTTCAGATTGATGGGAAGACTAGGGGAACGATACAAATAAATCCAGAAATAAAAGAGTCTGAAATAATGGAAAATTTGTTAAAAGATGAATCATTTAACAAATATATCACAAGTAAACAGCCTAGAAAGTTTATTTATGTAAGAAATAAAATAGTTAGTTTGGTAAATTAATAATATATTAGTATTCTATTATAACAATGCCTGGAAGTGATAAAAAAGACATCTTATATATTATATTAACGGTTGTATTATTTATCGTAATCGGCCTATATCTTGCCTTTACGCAGGGTCAATCCCTTAGCAATGTAGTCCTTATTCCGTTTCGTACAAATAATATTACTCCCACCCAAGAAGAAAAATCCGAACAAAAAAATGACGACTCAGAGGATGGCGATGTAGACTATTTTGCTGTTATTGAAACGAATTTAGGAGTACTGGAGGTTGATTTACTGGAGGACAATGCTCCTAATTCTGTAGAAAACTTTGTTTATCTCTCGGAGAGTAAATATTACGATGGGACAACATTTCACAGATACGTGCCAGGTTTTATCCTTCAAGGTGGAAGTAGGAACACTTTGACTCCAGATAAAGGCGATGATAAATTTGGAAATCCTGGTTACACAATCAATGATGAGATTAATTGGGACAGTCTAGAACTTACCGATAATCAAAGAACAGAGCTTGAGAAAGAAGGTTATAAGAGTAATCAGGATGTCGAAAGTGTTAAGATTGATAAGTACACTCTTGTATGGGCTAGTTCGGAAGCGGATTCAAATGGTAGTCAGTTTTTTATCATACTTGGTGATCGAGAAGATGAAAAAGTTCTGAAATTAGACGGTAGACATACGGTTTTTGGAAAAGTCACAAAAGGTCAGGATTTGATTGATGAAATTTCGAAGATGAATGTTGATCTGAGTATTCTCGAAGAACCCCGACCTGCAAAAGAAATCAAAATTAACTCCATTAAAATAGAAAAAAGATAATTCCTCATAATTTTTCCAGGAACAGATATTAAAATCTGTTATGGAAATAAAAAATCTTTCAAAAAAACAAAGAATCATACTGATAGCAATCAGTCTACCTATATTAATTTCTGGATTTTATTTACTTAGTGGTAAAGAGAAGAGTTTAAAACTTCCTATAGATGATAAAGGCACATCGATTCAAAACGATAATGATGATTTTTCAGAAGAAAAGTTTCAATACGTCGAAATAACAGGGCAAGTAGCAAGTCCTGGAGTATATCAAACCACAAAAAGATTGATGGTTATTGAGTTAATACAATTAGCGGGAGGTCTCACAGATTTCGCAGACTTAGAAACAGTTCATAAAGATATTTCACTCTCAAGTATTGTCGAAGATAGGCAGAAAATCTATATCCCTGCATTACCAGAATTCAAGAATGGATCTCCGAGTTCTGTTGGAATAATTGGTGGCGAAAATGGAGAAAAGATAAACATTAACACGGCCACACTAGATCAACTTGATGCCTTGCCAGATATTGGGCCTGCAACAGCAAATAAAATCATTGCAGCCAGACCTTATAAAACCATTGAAGATTTGAAAAATATTGAAGGAATTGGGGACAAAACTTATAACAATTTGATATCACTAATTACTTTATAATCGCTGTAAGTAAAGTGGGGCAGAGATATGCATATTTAAAAATAGTTGTTAATAGAAACTATCGGATTCTATTAATAATCGGGTTTGTCATCGGGTGTATCCTTTATGAAGAGACTAAAGTAACTTACC
>CALMQQ010000248.1 GCA_937871845.1 uncultured bacterium | reverse complement strand
AATCCTTATGAATCAATCGAATGCGAGGTGGTTGGGGGATGATATTAGAGGAATGGGTTCAGGGGACGTGTTATACGAGATTATTTAATTTAAGGAATATTAAATATCGGAATCCCACTCCTTAAAGAAAGTTTCTAGATAAAACTCCATAAACTCATGTCTTTCCTGGGCGATTGCCTCCGCACTTTTGGTGTTAATCAAACTCTTTATCAATAATAATTTCTCATAGAAATGATTTATGCTCGGACTTTTGTTGTTTTTATAAGACTCTGCAGAATCATGAAGTTGAGGCTTTATCTCTGGATTATAGATTTCTCTGCCTTTGTGACCACCATACGCGAAACATCTCGCAATTCCAATAGCTCCCATAGCATCTAGCCGGTCAGCGTCCTGAACAACTTTGCCTTCGAGTGTTTTCATAGATGTTTGAACTTTCGCACCTTTATATGAGAGGTCTTTAATGATTTCTGTTATGTGATTAATATCATTTTCATTAACTTCTAATTGCTCCAACCATTCACTGGCTAATTTGGGTCCTACTTCTTCGTCACCTTCTGTAAATTTCCAGTCTGCGATGTCGTGTAATAGAGCCGCTAATTCTACTATATACAAATCTGCTCTTTCTTTCTCTGTAATATTTCTGGCAAGCTTCCAAACACGATAGATGTGCCACCAATCATGTCCCGAGGATTCTCCAAGCAAAATTGATTTCACATGATCTGCGGTTTTGCTAATAACTTCTTCTTTATTATTATCCATCTTTAAGATTGTTAAACTGTTCCTTCATCTTATCAAGTCCTTCGAATAAATACGCATGAATTCCTAATGATTTTGCGGAATCTACATTTGACTGTTTATCGTCCCAGAAAATTATTTGATCATACGGAACAGAGAGGTCTTCAGATATAAATTCAAAAAACTTCGTATCGGGTTTTTTTATACCAATTCGAGCGGAACTATATATCTCTTCAAAGACTTCATTTAATTTGAGTGTTTTTGTTAAATATTCAATTCTAAGTTTTTCTTGGTTCGTTCCTGCTGCGGTTGTGACTCCTGTTTGCTTAATTCCCATGATAAATTCCCTCACTTCTTTAATTTCGTTTACTTCACCCTTAAACCAGTAATTAAGAAGTTCATCAACGCTACCTTCAAAATTCCATTTATCTTTAACTTCTTCTAATTCTTCTCGTAAGTCAGCTTTACCAATCAGGCACTTTTGGAAACTGCCTTCAAAAAACTCGAGTATTGTATCCATCGATACCCCGAACTCTTGGGTATAACGAGTACTGAACCTCGGTGCAACATTTAAAATACCGTCAATATCAAAAAGTGCTAGTTTGATCATGATTATTAGTTACTAATTTATATAAACCCAACGCGGTTATTAAAGAATTGTCCTGTATTTCCCCATTTAGAACCATATTCTCAAGTTTCTCAAGCTGGATAATTTCACTTTCGATGAATTCGTCATCATCTCCGATTTCCTTGTTACATTTTTCACCCAGATCACAAATGGTAATATATGCTTTGAAATTTATAAACGCGGGTTGTGGGAAGATCACGAAACAATTTTTCACAGTACATTCGTAGCCGACTTCTTCACGTAATTCTCTAGCTGCTGCCTCTTCGGGCTTTTCACCTTTATGAAGTACTCCAGCAGGGAGTTCAATGTTTATCTTGTCGACACCTCTACGATACTGCTTGTTGATAATAACATCACTGTTTTTATTGATTGCAAATATCACAACGTAATCGTCTCTTGTGAGTCTCAAATATCCAGAACCAGTTTTGCCATCAGGAAATTGATATGTATCACTGTATAGTGACATCCATTCAGTCTCGTGGATTGGGTCAGTTTTTAGGAGTTTCCATTTATTCATTTTGTAAACTTTCTAAAGTAATTTCTTCACCTTCGCCGATGAGCTTGAAACTATCTCCATTAACTGCAATGGCTTGGTTGTCAGTTAGGATTTTTAAAGGCCACTTTAAATCTGTAGAATTATCCAGAATTGATTGTCTGCGTTCTTTAGTATAGTGTGCTTTCAGGATGAAAGGAACGTAATTCAAGGCAGTAAAGTCTTCGAGACCACATCTGTCAAAACCTCTATCATTCCACGTAGCAGTAATAATTGAAGGGGTCATCACATACGATCCAGCACTAGTACCTATGTAATTCATCCCCTCATCAAGTCTTTTCTTTAAAATCTTGTCGAAGTTAGTTGCATAAATTGTTTTTAAGATATGAAAAGTGTTTCCACCCTCCATATGTATAATATCGTAATTGTCCATTTTCTTCGAAATTTCTGTTTCAGATTTACCTTCAATATCATATGAGGTGTAATTTAGGTTCCTTTCCGTAACTCGATTCAAATGCCTTTGAACAAAACTGTTGTCAAAGACTTTCTTTGAACCAGTGATGATATACAAAATCTTCGCCTTTTGTAATGGAACATCAAGGTTTTCATTTAGATTGGGGAT
>CALMQQ010000247.1 GCA_937871845.1 uncultured bacterium | reverse complement strand
TGAATGAAATTGGACCTTGGAAAAAGCAAATTATTCTTACATTAAAGACTAAATATCCAAAGGTTTGGGAAAGATTGAACACAGGTAAAGAAAAAGTAGAAGGTGAATTAGCCGAAGAAATTAACACTATTATTAAATCATATCTAGATTAAGTGGCTTTAAGGGAAATCAAAACAAAAATCGCAAGTTTGCAGAATACTGGTAAAATCACCAAGGCTATGGAAGTCGTCAGTTCCGTAAAACTAAAGAAAGTTGAGAAAGCTACGTTAAATGCCAATGTCTACCTAGACACGATGAAACAATTCCTATATGAAGCTGTTCAAACTGATGTCGATCTCGATATGCCACTCTTTGATTCTGGAAAAACAGAGACAAAAGATGCTTTGGTAATCGTAATCGGTAGTGGAAAAGGTCTTGTCGGTCCACTCTTGCATCAACTTAAGTCCGAAACTTATGATTTAATAAAAAAACTTGAAGCAGAAGGAATTACTCCACACTTGATTTCGTTGAAATCAAAGACTTTGGATGTTTTTAGAGAATTAAATCTTAAATCCGAGTTTCATTTTTCTGGTTCATTTGAAGAAGCATCCGCGACCGAGATTACACCTTTAAAGAAAGTGGTGCTTGATTACTATCCTGCAAAAGTACAGCGAGTTTATGTTGTCTTTATGAGATTTAAGAACGCATTTATCCAAGAAGCTGTTTCAGAGAAATTTATTCCATTAAGTAAGGAAGATTTTCCACAAGTTTCTACAAGCAACAGTACATTTGAGCCTAGTTCAAAAGTATTACTAGAGCATTTATTAGAAGATTATCTAGAAGCATTTTTGATTTATGTGCTACTCAATTCATCATGTAGTGAATATGCATCTAGAGTTGTGACCATGAAATCAGCTACAAAGAACGCATCTGAACTTAGACGTGAGTACCAATTACAATATAACAAACAAAGACAGACTCAAATTACGAGTCAAATTCAGGAAACATATTTAAGTAGTTACATTCAATAACCATGTCAAATAATTTAGGAAAAGTTTCAGCAGTAAAAGGTGTTGTAGTAGATGTGGTCTTCGAACAAACAGAAGATATTCCTGCTATAAAAGCTGCTTTGGTTGTGAAAGATCAAGGATTAACACTTGAAGTCCAACAACATCTTGGAAATAATGCAGTACGAGCTATTGCACTTGGTGCAACAGAAGGTTTGGCTAGAGGATCCGAAGTGGAAGTAAAAAACGAAGGTATCACCGTTCCTGTTGGAGAAGAGACTTTGGGAAGAATTTTCAATGTGCTTGGAGAAGAGATTGATGGAAAGGAAGCAGTCAAAACAGAAGAAAGATGGAAAATTCACAGAGAACCCCCAGAGTTACTAGAACAAGCTGTAGAGACAGAAGTATTCGAAACTGGAGTGAAAATTATTGATTTGATTTGTCCTTTCATCAAGGGTGGTAAAATCGGAGCATTCGGAGGAGCTGGAGTAGGTAAAACTGTTGTTATCCAAGAATTGATTTATAACTTGGCAACAAGTCATGGAGGATACTCTGTTTTTGCTGGAGTTGGAGAGCGTACTAGAGAAGGAACTGCACTGTATAAAGAAATGCAAGATTCTGGAGTTATTGATAAAACTGCTCTAGTATTTGGACAAATGAACGAAACACCTGGTGTTCGTATGAGAGTAGCATTGAGCGCATTAACTATGGCTGAGTATTTCAGAGACGAAAAAGGAAAAGATTTGCTATTGTTTATTGATAATATTTTCCGTTTCACTCAAGCAGGTTCTGAAGTGTCAAGTTTACTAGGCCATGTACCTTCTGCTGTAGGTTATCAGCCTACATTGGCACAAGAGTTAGGCTATCTTCAGGAGAGAATTACCTCTACAAAATTCGGTTCAATCACATCATTCCAAGCAATTTATGTTCCAGCAGACGACTATACTGATCCTGCACCTGCAACTACTTTTTCACATTTGGATTCTACCATCGTACTTGAGAGAAGTTTGGCAGAACAAGGCCTTTACCCTGCAGTTGATCCATTGAATAGTACATCATCAGCTTTGACTGAGGATATTGTTGGAAAAAGACACTATCAAGCAGCTCGTTCTGTACAGTCAATACTTCAAAGATACAAAGAACTACAAGATATTATCGCGATTTTAGGTATTGATGAATTATCTCCAGAAGACAAGCTTGTGGTCGCCAGAGCTAGAAAAGTGCAGAGATTCTTAACTCAGCCATTCCATGTTGCTGAAGTTTTTACAGGAAGAGAAGGTCGATATGTCAAAATCGAGAATACAATCAAAGGCTTTGAAAAAATCATCGCAGGTGAACTCGACGAAATTCCTGAAACA
>CALMQQ010000246.1 GCA_937871845.1 uncultured bacterium | reverse complement strand
GTGAGATGCGAGTTTAATAACGTCACTTAAAGATAGATTCTCATTCCATGTAGAATTAAATACAATTCTTGCAGGATTGTCAGATCCTTCAAAGTCTATGTATTTTGCAATTTGCTTTTGGTATTCTTTTGAATTCTCCTCTACTTCCTCTTTTGAGAGTAATTTACGAGTTTCCGACTTATCTGTTGGGTCCCCTAGTCTTGCAGTGAAATCCCCTACTAAAAATATAATTTCATGACCCATTTGTTGCAATTCCTTAAGCTTGAGAATTGGAATCAAATGTCCAAGATGCAGGTTTGGTCCAGTAGCATCAGCACCTATGTAGAATTTTAATCGTTCGCCTGATTCCAATCTCTTCCTAAGTTCTTCGGAGGATGGATAGATTTGATCTATCTTGTGATCTAGGAATTTATTAATACTATTTGAATCTGTATTTATTTGCATATGATTTATCTATCAATCATTTGATTATAGGCATGTCAGCTTATAACTTCAAGTAAATGAATTTTGAACTAAGTTTTTGATTTTAATTCGAGTTTAGTGAGATTTTCAAACTCTTTAATATATTCTGAAATTGGTTCTAACCCTTCCTCCCAAAAACTTTGTCGATGAATGTCGACATTAAGCATTTTTATCAATTCGTTTAATTCTAGAGAACTACCTTTTTTTAATACTTCGATATATTTATTCGTGAAATCATCTCCATCATCAAGGTAATGACCATATAATGCATTACTCAATGATTGTCCGAAAGCGTATGAGAAAACATAAAAATTGTAATGATAGAAATGGGCAATTGCTATCCACCAATATTTATGTCCTTCGGACAACTTTAAACCTTCTCCAAACATCGGTTGTAAGAATTTTTGGAAATTATCGCTGAATTCATCTACGCTGAGCTCACCTTTTTCTCTCCTGAGTTTATGTAGTTCTGATTCATACAGATAAAAAGCATTCTGTCTGAAAATCGTAGCGAAGATTTCTTGTAATCTACCGCCGAGTAAATTTATCTTTTGTTTATTGTCATGGGTTGATTCGAAAATTTTTCTAAAAACGAGATTTTCGCAGAAAATGCTCGCAATCTCAGCGAATGGAGTCACAGGCCAAAAGTTTAATAATGATTGCTCTCTACTCAAATATCCATGTATAGCATGCCCAAGTTCATGAGCTAAAGTTCGTACATCGTTCGCCTTTCCAGTAAAATTTGTAAGTATGTATGGATTTTTTGTAGGAACAGTGTATGCGCAGAAAGCACCTGATTTCTTACCTTTTGAAAGTTCCGCATCAATCCAGTTATTGTCGAAAAATTTTTTCGCGATTTCGTAAAAAACAGGTGAGAATTCCATAAAAGCGTTTAAAATTAAATCTTTAGTTTCTTCATATGTATAAACTGGTTCTTCAACCTCAGGATAAATGATTGAATAGCGATCCCATTCAAAAAGTTTTTTTCCAAGTATCTTGCTCTTCGTTTTATAAAACTTCTCACTCAGGTCATAGTTTGCCTTAATGGTATCCGTCATTGATTCAACAGTTTTGGCATCAACCTCATCGCTTAGGAATGTGGATTCCTGAGTGAATTTATAACTTCGAATATCATCTGTAATTTTTTTGTCATGTACTAGGGTGTTCAAAATAAAGGCAAACGTACGTGCGTTCTTTTTATAGACACTTGTGATCGATTTTGCAGAAGATTCTCTAAGCCCTCTATCTTTATTGCCAGAAAGAATATTCGTTATTTCAGAATAGTTGTAATTCTTGATCTTGTTATCAATCTCTAATGGGAATTCAAGCTCTGCACTAATTTGATCATAAAGTCTTATAAATGCACTTGCACCAGTTTGATTCTTTTTATTAATAATTATTTCCTCGTTTTCTTTTAATGTATGGCTTTTAAACTTCAGGATTCTTGTAAGGAATTGTTTATAATTTTCTAATTC
>CALMQQ010000245.1 GCA_937871845.1 uncultured bacterium | reverse complement strand
GCTTTGGTAACTTTTTTCATATTAATAAACCAAATTCTAATAGTTGTGAGAATTATAACTTACAATTATATGTTATACAGAATGTGTTTTTTGAGTTGCGCTCCCACCACGCCGCCAACCTACAACAGAACTAATACCAGCCGTTATTAGGGGGAGATATCCAAGAATTTTGTCATGTATTTCAGTTACAAACAATCCTACAATCATACCCAAAACAGCGCCAACTAAAGCGTATGTAATTCTATCCATATCAGGATCATTGCAAACTTCATTCATAACATTCATTATAACACCGAAACAGTTTTATTCATTCATATACGCATAATATGAGTGATTTACAAAATCTTTACAGTACAAATACTTTCTCTCAAACTTTCCCCCATATACTTAATAGAAAATAATAATTAATTGACAATAATAAGTGAATAACAATCCCGAAGTTAAGGAAGAAGTAGTTAGAGAACCATCCGAAGAGCAACCTATTAGAAGAAGTATGATACCGCTCTATACAAACCTATTTTTAGTCTTTGTATTATTGGCTTTCCTTCTCTTAGTATTTGTGTTTCTGATGATGTTTCTTTCAGACTATTTAGAATCAATTGCGTTACCTCTGAATATGATTGTAATCACACTGTTAGTTGGTTTTTATCTTGTCTACTTTGTATTGAGTTACTTAAATTATCGATCCGTGAGTTATATGTTAATACCAGGTTCAATTCAAAAAACAACATTAAATACAATTGATCAAATTCCGGGGAAGATATTAGTTAAAGAAGGATTCTTTTATAGAAACAAGTTACTTTTAACAATGAATGACTTTGACCACATTAGAATTGAAAAATCATTTGTCGGGAGAGCTTATAATTTTGGACATATTTATCTTATGCAAATTGACGAGTTAGTAAGCACAAAGAACTATGTTCTTACCAATGTATATGAACCTGAAGAGGCAGCTACATTAATTCAAAAAATGATTGATGTTGAAATATTCAAGTCAACACCTGCTAGAAGTAATACTAGCGATGAAAAAAGTGATGGAAAATCAAAATAGAAGCCGAATTTACACAAAATTAACAGAAGCTTCACAATCCATCACCTATAATAGTTTATAATTTATGCGAGTTAATTCAAATGTATGATGATGAAATGAATGTACTAGTTTGTGAAGACGATCCAGGAATACAAGATCTTATGGAGATCATGTTAGAAGATATGGACTTCGAAGTTATGAAATGCGACAACCAAGAAAGCGTCAAAGAGCTAATGTCTACCGAAAAAGTAGATATAGTAATCATGGATTACTGGCTTAGTGACGGGAAAGCTGACGACGTAATCATCGAAACGAAGAAGAAATATCCCGAAGTCCCTATTCTTGTGGTTTCTGCGGACACAAATCTTGACGAAGTAGTGAAAAAACTTGAAGTAAATGACTATTTAAAGAAACCATTTGATATAATTGAGTTTCAATCTAAAATTAAAGAACTATCAGATGGTACCAACAATAGTAGTAATTGACGACGACAAAGCACTGCTCGATTATCTACAGGAGTTATTCAAAACTACCGAAGAGATGAACGTAAAGGGCTTTACCTCTGGTCTTGCTGGACTCAAATACCTCAAAAATGAAACCCCGAAACTCATCCTACTTGATCTAGGACTCGAGGATATCCATGGTTCTTCTCTTTGTGGTGAGATCCGTAAGATACATGAGACATTACCGATAGTTATTCTTACTGGCGATGATTCCAAAGACATGTTAATCCGATGTCTA
>CALMQQ010000244.1 GCA_937871845.1 uncultured bacterium | reverse complement strand
AACACAGGTATCAGGGACAAGTGTCCATCTATTAAAAGTTCACTTTATAGACATAAATAATGGCATAGCAGTAGGACAAAGTGGGAAAATATTAAAAACAACTAATGGTGGAAGTATCTGGACAACACAAACAAGTGGAACCTCTGTGCATCTATATGGTGTCCATTTTTCTGATTCTAATAACGGTACGGTTGTAGGAGAAAGTGGTGTAATACTAAGAACTACTAATGGTGGAGATTCTTGGTTTTCAAAAACATCCGGTACAACCAATACGCTCTATGGGGTATATTTTACAGATATTAACACAGGTACCGTAGTTGGTAGATTCGGTACTATTCTAAGAACCACAGATGGCGGAGATACATTTGAGAGTCAACCAGGTTCATCCAATAATTTATGGGATGTCTATGTTACAAATTTGAATGAGGGAATCATTCTTGGGGTGGGTGGGAGTGATTTTATTCTAAAAACGACAAATGGCGGTGCAACCTGGGTTCAGAAGTTAATCGGAACTGAAAATGCAAAGAATTTTTCATTTGTAGATATGAATACAGGATATGTTGTTGGTTCGGAGCTTGGTGTCAATGGTTTTTTTTCTGATGAACTATTTAAAACATCTGATGGTGGTGAAACATGGATCAATTTACGGACTTCATTTGGATTCGAAGAAATTACTGGTGTTACATTAATTAATGCAACTACTTTCTGTATTATAGATAATAGTTTAGACTTTAAAAGATTTCATAAGACAACAGACGGAGGACTGACATGGTTTACCTACTCATTTTCTACCTCCTTCACTTTGAATGATATTTATTTTAATGATACTGAAAATGGGATTGTAATTGGTACTGGTGGAGCAATCTATCACACAACAAATGGGGGAACTAGTTGGGTCACTCGCACAAGTGGCACCACTGCCTCATTTAATGCTGTATCTTTTTCAGATGCTTTGAACGGAACGATTGTAGGCGATGCCGGTACTATCCGCAGAACCACAGATGGTGGTACAACCTGGAACCACCAAACCAGTGGAACGAGCAACC
>CALMQQ010000243.1 GCA_937871845.1 uncultured bacterium | reverse complement strand
GGAGTTCCCGTAAGCTCAAAGCTGGTAGAGCGTGAAAAAGATTTAGAGAAAATTTTCGAGAGAATGGGATCGGGACTAATCGTCCAACCCAAATACGATGGATTGCGATTACAAATTCATTTCGATAGAAGGGGTTTTAGCAGTGACGAAGAATCGGACGTGTTGATTAAGAAAACAGATGATGTAAGGTTGTTTAGCCGAAATATGGGAAATATTACTAATATGTTTCCTGATGTAGTAGAACAGGTTCGAAAATTGCCAGTGGAAAGTGTGATATTGGATGCTGAAGTAATTGGCTATGATTTTGCGACAGATAAACTTATGCCATTTCAAGACACAGTACAGCGAAAAAGAAAGCATGGAGTTTCTGGTAAGGCCACGGAGATTCCAGTTTTAGTTTTCTGCTTTGATGTGCTTTTTTACAACGGCGATAGATTATTAAATGATGATTTACAAACTAGGATTAAATTATTAAGAGAAAAAATATTAACACAGAGTGATGGAATGATAAGACTAGCTGAGTCATTCGAAGTGAAAGATATTGATTCCCTAAATAAAAAGTTCGAACAGTACAGAGATTTAGGCTTGGAAGGGCTTATCGCAAAGATTCCAAATGGACCCTATGAACCAGGTACCAGGAACTATGATTGGATAAAATTCAAGGTAAAATCTCAACAAGATTTAGCTGATACGGTCGATACAGTGATCTTGGGTTATTACAAAGGAACAGGAAATCGTGCAAAATTTGGAATTGGAGGGATTATTGTCGGAATCTATAATCCTGATGATGACAAGTTTTATAGTCTAGCCAAAGTAGGCACAGGGTTCAAAGATGTGGACTGGAAAGTTATCAAAGATAAGCTTGATGCAATTGCTATTTCTCAGGTGCCAAAAAATGTAGTAATTGATAATACACTTGTACCTGATATATTTGTGGAACCTTCACTTGTGGCTGTGATTGAAGCGGACGAAGTCTCGAAGAGTAAATTGCATGGAGTAGGTTACTCACTAAGATTTCCTCGTTTCAAACACTTACGAAATGATAAATCTGTTTATCAAACTACATCACCTGACGAAATCGTAGGCCTATACAAGCTTTGAAGAATTTTGGTTTGTTCACAAATTTTTGACATTCCAATTAAAAATAAATATACTTAAGCATTATCTAATTTATTAAAAACCCTTAAATGGCAGATAATGCTAACGAAACAGTAAAGGTTAAATCCAATACAGTAAGTGATGATAAAGTTCTTGCTGCAGTTGCAACAATCCCATTGGTTGGATTGATAATTTATTATGCAATGCCTGATGCTTCCGATATGGTTAAGCACTACGCTAAACAAAGCAATGCGTTATTGGCGATAAATCTTATAACAATGGTTCTAGGATTTACTTTTATTCTCGCAATACTTTCACTCCCATTGTCTTTGTTAGCATTCGTTCTATGGGTATTGTTATTGGTTAAGGCACTACAAGGTGAGAAATACACATTACCAGTAGTTGGAGAATACTTCGATAAGTTGTTGAAGTAATATAGAATTACGAATTGAATCAATCCCGTCTTATGTTTACATAGGACGGGATTTTCTTTTTATCGATTATTAGCTATAATTCAGTATGTTCTCCTTTCTACATTTTATGAAATAAGTATGGATTTTCTTACAGAATTTTTTAATGAGATAGCCCAGAGTTTTTCCAATATTGATTTGTCCAAACTTTATGATATTGACTATCTGATAGAAGTTAGGCCTGAAAGCTTTACTTTTAGTGCATTATTTACATTATTAGTAATAATTGATTTCTTAGCAGTTGGAGTTCTATATATTTTGTTAAATAGAAGAGTTTTAGTATTGCTAGGCAAGAGAAAATTAATACTTAGAAGAGCCATGAAATACAACCTAATTCTGAGTATTTTATGGTTGGTATTTATATTTGCGAGATTTCAGGGTATCCTTTATCTAAGCATGAGAGTATGGCATCTGCTTTTCCTAATATTATTATTAGGTATGAATTTGTATTTTGGGGTTAGGTTTTTAATGTCTAAAAAGGTAGAAGAGGGAACTACAAAAAGTTCTGAAGGTTTCAACTACTACCAGGATTATTTGCCCAAGAAAAATAAGAAAAGAAAACACTAAATTGCTTTGACTGAATTCGCCTCTTTCTGATAGAATTAGCCGTAGCTTTTGTGAAGCTATATTTTTATTCCCTTTTAGAGAGAAGTG
>CALMQQ010000242.1 GCA_937871845.1 uncultured bacterium | reverse complement strand
TTCTAACCCTAATTTTTACCGCATTTTTAATGCTCTGTGCATATAAAATGACACGATAATCCATCATGCCAATCCTACTACCCACCATTTTCCTATTTCTAGCATTCTTGTTCCTAATTGGCTCCATAATATTTGCCTATAAAATTTACAAATGCTATAAATCCTAATCGCCATATTTATGCCAATTTTATCAATTATTTTAATAACGGCATCCATTATTTGCCTGATTACAATTCGTTGGTGAATCTGTTTGACAACCCCTTCAAAGTGGATATACTCTCCTTACAATGAAAATTGAAGGCACCACTTTAGAAGAGGCTATAAATAATTTTCTAAAACTTCGTTCTTATTCTCCTTACAGGTTTGGAGGCACTAGATACATTGCCATTATTAATGGGCATGCCTATGTGATGGAACGGCTGGGTGCTCTTAAAAATCGGGCAATTAAAGCCGGAATGAAGAATCTCGAATATTCAACTATTCAGTAATTTATCATGAAACAAATCACTTCCAGAGATTATTGGGCACTAGGGGGAATGACCAATCCAAGACTCTCCCGAAAACAAGTAAAAGGGAAATGGAAATATTTCCTTGATTTGTCCAATCTTGGATAAACCTTTTTTTCTTATGGACGAGACTACAATTCTCCTTATCCTTATTATCTTTTGGTTGTCAATGATGCTGTGATGCCATTTCCTTGCGATTCTAGCCCGGTCTAAGCCCTTATCAGTATTCCGACACTAGAAACCCCTTGACAAGCTCATTTAAAGCAGTATAATCCCCTTACCATGAAAGCAACTTTGATTGAACACAAACCTGCTCCCATCACTGGAAACCGTCTGAATGAATTTCCTGAAAATGTTTGGGGCGTTATTCGGGAATGGCCTACAAATTATATCGGAACTATCGTCATTCGTCGGGGGAATACTCTTTTTTCCATGGAAAAAGTTCTTGATAGCCCGAATAGCCATCATTGGAGTAATTGGCATGAGTTGATTGAATTTGAGGGGGATTATTACATTGAACCTCTCCCGCCTGGAACAAAAATCGAAATCACTCTTTAATCATTTTTTATGAAACGAAAATTTTTTCTTTTCCATATAGATGAATATCGTCCAATGGGAGGAACATTAGATTTGATTGGAAGTTTTGACACTCTTGAACTTGCTCAAGATGCAATTCCCTCCCATCATTACTATGAAATAGCAACTATTAATGATGATGGGGATTTGATTCAAATTAAATTCGGAAACTGTCAGATAGCGCACAATAAACCAATATAATTCATTTTTTTTTATGAATGCCGAGTCTGCAACTGCAAAATTGATCACTGGTGTGGGAATGTGTATTGGACAATTTATTCCCCTATTTTCCTCCTATACCATTAAGGGAGCAATGAGTAATTCATTTATTATTTTGTCCACGCTTATTACTTTATGGATCATTGAATGGCAAATGAGTAAGAAATAGAAGAATTTTTCCGTCCTAGGTTTTTTGTTTATTGTTTTCCTGGGATGGAATTAAAATAAGAGAGTGTTCGAGAACTTTCTTCCCGATTAGAAGGATACTGGAATATCTTTCTAATCGGTTTTTTCTTTCCCCTAGAAATTAAATCAGGGGTCCATGCACACTATGCCATAGAATGAGCTATTGTCCAGGGATTTTTTTCTTTTAAATTCATAAAAAATGAATAAAAAGACTAAGTAAGATTTAACAGAAGCAATAAATGAAGCGTTTAGCTTAATTTGAGGACAAGCTGGCAGTGGCGAATATCCTGGGAGAATTAAGGCGTTAGAGTAAGATTTTATTAGCGATTAGTCTGTTTGGTAATGAATTAAGAAAAAAGCCATTTAATTTTTTTCAGGGTGATGCCCTTTAGTATAATCCGTTTGGAATTTTTTTCTTATTCCGTCTGAACAAAAGAATTTAAAGAAAAGACAGATTGAATTTTTTAAAGGAAAGTGTTTATTTCCTTAGTACCTCTTAGTCCATATGGTTAAGGGGATTTATGGTTTATACCCATTGACATTTTTTATTTGTGTGGTAATATGTGATATGGCAAAGTGGATAACTGCAAAGGGAGAAATAATGAATTTATCGGATATGACCGATGAACATTTAAATAATTCAATTCTTTTTTGTGAAAGAAACAACTCAATAAAAGACCTTAAATTATTAAAGGTAGAAAAAGAAAGAAGAAATAGCCGATTAGAATTAAATGGGATGGATGCTCAAATAGAAAATAATCTATGGGCAAAGAAAGAAATAATGGATGCCGCAGCAAGAGGGAATAAGATTTGTGGCATGTATGCAGCATTAGCATGGATGGATTTTTATGGGGTAGATGACCTAATTGATTATGATCCAACATTTAATATAGATGAAGAATCTGGGGGAATGTACTAATCAGGGGTCCATGCACACTATGCCATAGAATGAGCTATTGTCCAGAGGAATATTTTAAAAAATAAATGATTA
>CALMQQ010000241.1 GCA_937871845.1 uncultured bacterium | reverse complement strand
TTCTAATGAAAGAGGGGTGAAACCAGGACTAGCAGAATTGGACATATTTCCAAAAAGTTGGTTTCGAATTTTTGAAGATTCAGACGTTGTAGTAGCATCTTTGCCCCATTTCCCCGAAACAGAGCATCGTATAGGAGAAGAAGAATTAGGACGGATGGGAAAGGATTCTCTCTTTGTAAGCGTATCAGGTGGAGGCGTTGTAAATGAGGACGATTTGGTTGATGTACTAAAAGAGAACCCTGGTTTGACAGCGATTATTGATACAGCGCTTGACGAAACTAACAACTGGATAAATACTCCTTATATTAAATATTTAAAGAGGGGTTTTTCAAACTTGATATTAACTTATCACAGTGCTTATAAGGATTCTGAGTCGACTAAAAGACTTGTTTATGCAATAACTAGACCATTATTGCATCCAAATATGAGTAACTTACCTACAAACTTATCTGTTAGAGTCCCTGGAGAGTGTTATAATGACGACGGTTATAATTTAAGAATTGATTAAGCTATGATTATATTAGTCGCCACAAAAAATGTAGATAAATTCAATACCACAGTTGGTATATTTACTAAACTTGGTCTAAATAAATTCACATACAAGAATTTATTGGATTATAAAATAATCGGGGAGAATGAAGAAATAGGAAGTTTGCGTGAAAGAGCCCAAGGAAAAGTGGAGTTTACTCTTAAAACACTTAAAGTAAATGACATTAATGATGAAATTAAACTGATTGTAGGAATTGATGACGGGTTTTATGTACCCTCATCAGACCTACTTACTGCCAACTCAAAGGAGTTGGTAGACGATATTCTCTCAGGCAAAATTCTAGATAAAGGAGAAATTATTGAAGAAGTTAGATCTTATGCCATATATAACACCTCAACCGAAAAGTATCATTACTATGAATCGAGACTTCCCTTAATATATCTAGGTAATGATGAAGGAATAAAAAGAGAAGAAGGGAAAAATCCATTAAAACACGTTTTATCTTTTGAATCTGAATTACAACCAATTGGGGATCACACCCAGGAAGAAATCGATAAAGAAATATTAAAGTATATTGAAGCGGATTTTAAGAATATACTGAGAAAAGCTATAACATTATAAACCTCCTTTTTCCAGTTGCTTACCCGCCAATTGCAAAATATATTGAGTAACATCATTTACAGAGAATTTTGAAGTATCTATGTTTCTAGAAGCCTCCACAAGAGAACCATGAATCCCCTTCTCCCCCGCGGTTAATCTATAGTGAAGTTCTCTAGGCGAAATCCCTCTAGCAGTCAATCTTCTTTCTCTCTCATCGACTGGAGAAAATAAATGAATCCAGAGTGCATGACGAGGTAAGCATTGCATGAGACACCTGGCAACCTCGAGACTAGGGGATGAGGCTACTCTTAGTTCTTCACGGTTTATTAAAGTGTCCGAAACCCAATCATTCGGAGTTGCGTATAGCTCTCCAGCAAATTGTAGTGTATTAATTCTTTCTTCTAAATAACCTCTAATAAGAAAATCTTCTAATATTTTCTTTCGGGGTAAATATCGGTATTCACCTTCTAAATCATTAGGTCTAGGAGAACGAGTGGTATGCCGGGGCAATAACACTGCTCCTTGTTGAACAAGTTGACTAATAATGGTAGTTTTCCCAGTAGCAGGTGCTCCGGTAAAAAATATCGCTGACATATAATCAAATCATATATAGGGATTATATCAGATACATTTTTATTTTAAAAAGCTCAATATTTAAAGGTAAAAAATAGTGAAAAATTATTTTTTATGCTAAGATTGTATTCTCTGGTAAGCTATTACAATTAGTAACCCCTACTTGAATATATAATAGAAGTCTTATGAACACACCTTTCACCTTCACTCACGAAAATCACGAATTCACAATCAACAATACCAAGAAAGTTGGTCCAAGATTACTTGGAATGAGTGAAAACAAAATTTTTACAGATGGAAATAAACATTTTAAAAACCATGGCAATGAACTATACGAGGTCTTAGATTTTACAATTCAGGATAATGGAAAACTCATTGAAAAAGACAACTACAATTTTGATACAACCATCAGATTAGGCGCGGTAATTTTGTGTAAGGATCAAGTACTACTGATTCATAGAATCAAGAAGTCCGATGAATATTATGTTTATCCTGGCGGACATCTAAAAACCAACGAATCAGTCATAGATGGTTTAAATCGTGAGATTTTTGAAGAAACGGGAATTGATATTTTGGGTTATAAAAGGGAATTATTGTATGAAGGAAACCAAAAAGGTTTCGGGCACGAAGAATATTACTTAATAAAACTTGATGAATTTCCAGATTTTATGAACGAGTCAAACCCAGAAGATACTCAGGACAAAAGTATTTTAGGCTGGTTCGATTTTAAATTAGCAAAATCTTTAGAAAAGTTGTATCCGATAGAGATTATCAATTTGATTTAATTTCCCTTTCCCGCTCTCTCCAACTCCTCCACGTCAATCTTCTTCATTTCCAACATCGCGTTAAGCACTCGATTTGCTTTTTCTTTATCTGGATCACTTAGTAGTTCACCTAGTCTTTTAGGAACAATCTGCCAAGATAAGCCAAACCTATCTTTTGCCCAGCCACATTGCTCTGACTCTGGAATAGCTGGACCCAACAATAATTCCAACTAATACTTCAGAAATTGATGAGGAATCTGGAAAAATATTCGGGATTGACGCAAAGCAAGCTGCAGTTGGTGGAATTACGGGAATTTCTGCACTCGGGGCATTCATCTTTCTCCTCTTTAGGAGAAGATCACATTCACCTAACTGACTAATTAAATTCCTTAACTTGTGGTAGTAAATCACATTCTTGAAGATTGAAATTTCCTCTACCAAATGATTCTAAAATAGATACGAATGCTTAAAATTTACAAACCCTTAACATTCCCCTAATACACGTAATGTAAAGTAATACCAACATATTCACATTAGTGTTTCAATGCATATTGTTTTTTTATCACCCCATTCTGATCCACTTGCCAGACCTGGCGAGCCTGATTCTGGCGGCCAGTGCATCTACGAACATCAACTAGCAATTGCGCTTTCGAAGATACCAGATATCAGAGTCACAACTTATTGCAGACAAAAGATGGATCATCCGAGTTCAGAAAGAGTCAACCCAAACTATATTGTTGAAAGGGTAAAGAGCGGACCAGATGAATTCATACCCAAGGAAAAAATCGAACCACATATCGCTGAATTCACTGGTAAAGTAGCTATGATACTTAAA
>CALMQQ010000240.1 GCA_937871845.1 uncultured bacterium | reverse complement strand
AATATTCATCAATTGCTAAACCCCAGAATATTAAAATCCATAGAGTGTTTACGTATTTTCTGTTTATTAGAAAATATTCTAAAGCAAGAACACCACAGTAAAACGCAAAACTTACTGTAAAAATACTCGCAAGAGTGAGTTCTTCATCCATATAGAACATGCTAGTACTCATATTTAGGACCTTTAACGGATGCAGTAAAAAGTGGAACAAGACAGTTAAAAATGAGGCAAGGAAGAATACTCTTGAAACAGTGCTAAATTTTATTTCTTTCAATGTCTTCACCTGGTAATCGTAATTAACAATTAATAATTTTATCATTTATAGAAATAAAAGCCGATAGAAAGATGTTTACTAGCAGATTAACCCAACTTTGTGTTACGGAATTTTATCTGTTATAAGTATTTAGTTAATTAAAAATTTATTAATGGATGATTTTCAAAAATTATTTGAGATAAATAAATACCTAAGCAATAAATTCGGCAACGATGATCCCTTCCAAATTGTCACTAGACTTGCAGAAGAGACTGGGGAAATCGCTGAACAGATTAATCACTTTGAAGGAATTGGAATAAAAAAAGATAAACATGGTGAACCGGATAAATACGACTTAGCAAGCGAAGTGAGAGATGTGATTATTGTTGCTCTACAAGTCGCAATGCGTTATGGAGTTGAGGATGAGTTAAAGAAATCGATTAACGACTTCTACAAAAAGACGATATCTTGATAAGTTTTATTCCTCGAGATTATTCGACTATAAAATCCAAAGTATACTCATAAAGTTTTTCAAGAACACCTTCCTCATAGAAAGTGTGGGTCGCACCTTCGACAATTTTATAAGGAAATTTTCCTTCAATTTGTTTTAACCATTCGTCTTTGATGTTATATGCACCAGCGAAAATGAAATAACTATTTCGTTGGATTTCTTTGAAGTAATCACTTATTTTTAATGCAGATTTCCAATCTTCAACCATTTCCTTAGAAATTATTATCACTAACCCCCAATTCAAAATATATTTATCAAGACTTTCATCATATTTTGCATTTTTTTCTTCCAAAGAATTCATGCCCTTTGTTGGATCCCAATAGATGAATTTATTAATCCCTTCTAAACCAGCCTTCATAACAACATAACATCCCATACTATGACTTATTATATTTATTTCAGAGTAACTATCCTGAAAATATTCCACTACCTGTCTTAAGTCGTCTACGTGATTCTTAATTGAGACCTCAGAAATTTGTCTCGCATTTTTCCGGGGGCTGTATAAATCGAAGCGAAATGTATCATAACCTTTATCATTGAAATACTTTGGAGCATTGTTGTAGTGATGTTCGGTTTGATTTCCTGATAACCCGTGGACGAAAATAAGCAACTTATTTGTTTTCTTAGAGGAGTTGAGATGCCCGTAAACCGTAAATCCGTCTTTGGTTTTTAGGTGGATTTGTTTTTCCATTATTTCCCAGAAATCCATTTTAAAGCAACATCGAAGTCATCAAAGTATTTAGTCTCGAAGGTATTCACATCATTAACCCCTTGATCTGTGTAATTTGATACATCATTAACCACAAAAGCAAATCGCTTAAGTCTTATTTGATTATAAATAGTAACAATGTTTTGATCTCTCCAACTACTTATTTCTGGTGTCAATTTAAAGCTAAAATTTCTCATATCAACTAATATCCCTTCAGGTTTATATTCTTCAACATAGGAGCGAAAATCTAAAGCTTCTCTCTGAAAGTCGTTGTCTTTCATGTTTTTAGTTTCACTTTTCCAAATCAACTGTAGCGTTTTATCTTCTAAGATTACATCTTTGAATTTATTACTAAATTTTTTCATAACTGTCTCTCAAAATATAAAATATTATCTATTTAGTTTAACTAATACTCTTTTATCTTCATCACTATCGGGGTCGAGTATATAAAACTTCTCAGGAATTAATTTACATAAACGGTATTTAAATGGTTCCGTTAAAGTCTCTCTATTCAAATCGATAAAACTCGTTTGATAAGTTTTAAGTCCTTCATCAATTTTTTCATCTTTCAGTATTTCAACTCTTCCACTCCCTTGAATTCCATTACCTTCACCTTCTCTCTGATGTGAATCAAAAATTGTAAAAGCGACTTTCGGGTTGATTAATATGTTTTCAACATGCAAAGTATCAATTTGCGAGATGAAGTAAATATTGAAATGTTTATCTATACAATAATACAATGTACAGACCCAGGGCTCCTCGCCATTTATTGTAGCTAGTGACAAATAATTATTTGAATTAATTATCTCTTTAAATCGATTTTTAATTTTTTCCGCTTTATTCAAAATAAATCAAGAAGTCAATTACACGAAAATATCATTATCTTTATTAAATTCAGGGCTTGAAATCAAAAAGTATTTCATCTCCCCTTCCATTTCATATTCAGTCATCTTTGGGATATAGACCAAATCTTCACTTTTTACTGAATGTACTTGATCACCCACAGTGAATTTACCCTTCCCTGAGATAATGAAGTAAATTCTATCTTCCATTCTGTTTTTTATTCTGGGATGTTTGCCGTTTAAAGTTATTAGTGATCCACTAAAGTCCTTATTAATCTTATACTCAGCGATGTGCATATTCTCTCGAACTTTTTTGTTGGTTTTTTCGGAGTTTATAAACATTTTAGTAATGTGAAAAGCGGTTACTATTTATATATCACAAATTATTTCAAAATGTTACTGATATTTTACAAACTGTTTAAACAAAAACAATGTACATAGAAGTATAATATATTTCATTAATTAATATTTCCCATTATTAACTAACCAGCATGGCAAGATGGAGCAAAATTTCTAGTAGAGGCAACGTTGAAGACAGAAGGTCCCTCGGACCTGTTGCTATAGGAGGAATCAGTTTGACCTCAATAGCACTAGTATTTTTCATGAATTATTTAAATGGTGGTGGTGTTGAAGGCGGGTTAAATGAAGTATTAAACACAGTACTACAGCAACAAACTCAAACACAGCAAGTTTCTGATGATACATCGGAATTTGCAGGTCAAGATCCATACGAAGAATTTGCTTCAACTGTGTTGGGGTCAAACAACGAGGCTTGGATGAACGAGTTCGAAGAGATAGATGAATTTTATGAAGAACCGAGACTTGTTCTGTTCCGACAAGCAACACAGTCTGCCTGTGGTGTAGCGACTTCACAAGTAGGGCCTCATTATTGTCCAGCTGATAAGACTATTTATCTGGATGAGACTTTCTTTGATGAATTAACAAGT
>CALMQQ010000239.1 GCA_937871845.1 uncultured bacterium | reverse complement strand
GTGCGAAATATCATGGAATCTTGCTATTCAAACGCAAAGAAGATTCTGACTGAAAATCGAAAAACATTAGATAAAATTGTAGAAGCACTATTAGAAAAGGAAGTTCTAGATGCAGATGAATTTAATGCATTCTTCAAGTAATCTGACTAAATGGATTATTTGAAGTTAGATTCTCTGCTATAATTGGGAATAAATTAATTCCGAACAATATTGGGAAATAATCTAGTTCTCCTTATCGACAGCAACGCAATAATCCACAGAGCATATCATGCATACCCTAAAACCTTGGTTACGACAAAAGGACTGCAGGTGAATGCTACATTCGGATTCTTCTCAATCGTTTTACAAGTTCTAGATAAATTTAAACCAGATCAAGTTTTCTTTGCTTTCGATTCAAAAGAGAAGACCTTTAGACATAAAATGTTTCCTGAATATAAAGCGACAAGAAAAAAAACCGATCCAGAATTAATTGAGCAATTTACACTTATAAAAGAAATTCTTTCTGAATCAAACATTACAGTTCTAGAAAAAGATGGTTATGAAGCAGACGATATAATCGGAACTATTTCAAGATCAAAAGAGTTAGAGGGGAAGGAGAAAATAATAGTAACTGGTGATGGGGATTTATTACAATTAATTAATGATGAAGTAAAGGTATTTTTATCTGGAAGTGCTTTTCAAAAATCCGCCCTGTATGACTCTAAAACGGCAGAAAAAAAGTTGGGATATACAATTAGTCAAATAATTGAATATAAGGGTTTAAGAGGAGACGCCTCAGATAACATTCCAGGTGTAAAAGGAATTGGTGAAGTTTCTGCTAAAAAATTATTAAGTAAATATAAAACAATTGAAAGCATCTTCGAAAATTTAGACGAGATCGAAAATACAGTGAAGAAAAAATTGACCGCAAGTAGTGGAATAGCGCTACTGAGTAAGCAATTGGCGAGTATCGATACGAACGTACCCATTGAGGTCGACTTCACCAATCATGCAATCTCTGGGTATAAAATTGACGTGCTAAGGGAAAGGTTTGTTAGCCTAGAATTCCACTCTTTGATTGCTCGGTTAAGTAGACTCGCTGTAAAAAAAGAGGTGGTAAAGCCCGTGTTAAAAACGCAACAGTCTAGCCTGTTTGGTGTGGATAAGCAGGTCGTCGAGGATGCGGGAGAAATTGTCTTGAATGAACAAAAAAGTACAACAATACCGAATATGACCAATAGACTATTCATTCAAATTGTAAAAAGTGATGAAGAAAGTTATACAGCGCTAAATATTTATGATGAAAACATAGGAAAAATATTTCTAAAAATTAATGACGATGATTACAAAAATACTTTAAAAAGAATTGAAGAAAATAATTTAGAAGTAATTATTTACAATTCTAAAGATCTACATCTTTTTCATTTAGAGAAGGGAATAAGACAAATAAACATAAATTTTGATATAAAAATTGCTGCACACCTTCTAGACTTCTCAAATTCAAAACTTAGCTTAAGCGATTTGTTTGTTAAATATTTAGGTCTATCCATAAATGCAACTGATGTTAAAGAGAGCATTATTCTCATGAAAAACTTATTCGAAGCTCTTAAGGAGAAAATAGAAGAACTTAAAACTACTGATTGGGATATTTACAAATTATTTAAAGAGGTTGAAATGCCTTTAAGTCCTGTACTGGCTAAGATGCAAATTACAGGAATTAAGCTAGATATTGATTATCTTAATAAATTCGAGATGAAAATTTCTCAAATAATAGATGAAAAAGTAAAGAGAATTTATGAATTAGCAGGTGAGGAATTCAATATTGCATCCCCGAAACAATTGGGAGAAGTATTATTTGGAAGGATGAAATTACCAGGAGCAAAAAAAAGTAAAAACGGCAGTTTTTCTACAAATGAAAAAATATTGATTAATTTGAAAAATACTTATCCAATAGTCAAAGAGATTCTGGATTATCGACAATTATCGAAATTAAAATCGACTTACACATCATCGCTAGTTGCAGAAGTAAATGAAAAGACGGGTAGGATTCACTCAAAGTTTCATCAAGATGTGACAACTACTGGAAGATTATCATCTACAGAGCCCAACCTTCAAAATATTCCTATTTCAAGTGATTTGGGACAGGAGGTGAGGAGGGCATTTGTAGCCGAAGATGGCAGAAAATTTGTATTTTTTGATTATTCACAACAAGAGCTAAGATTATTGGCACATTTGTCGGGGGAACCAAAGTTAGTTGATGCATTTACTAATAATATAGACATACATGCTCTTACTGCATCGCAGGTATTGAATAAACAAATTGAGGAAATTACCAAGGAAGAAAGAAGGGCTGGAAAAACTATAAACTTTGGGATTGTGTATGGAATTTCCTCATATGGATTATCTGAACGGCTGGATATCGATAATGGTACAGCACAAAATTATATAAATGGTTTTTTCGAGACATATCCAAAAGTTCGGGTATATTTCGATGAGCTAATCAAGTCAGCGAAGATGGATGGTTATGTTACTACGCTATTAGGGAGAAGAAAGGATACATCAGGACTAGATTCTCCAAACTTTCAAATTCGTAGAGCTACGGAGCGCGAAGTTTTAAATTTCCCATTGCAAGGTAGTGCAGCCGATATGATTAAGGTTGCGATGATAAAAGCAGACAAAATCATTGAAGAAAAATATAAGGATTTTGCAAAAATGGTTCTACAAATTCATGACGAATTGGTTTTTGAAGTTTTGGATGAAAAAGATGATAATAGACTAATGAATTTTGCAAAAGATATTTCAAAAATGATGCTTGAGGTTTTCAGGCTAAAGGTGAATATGGATGTAGATGTAGAAGTGGGCAAAAACTTAGCTGATAGTGATAATTTATTAATTGATTAAATATGAAAAAGATACTGTTATTATTGCCTTTGGTTGTATTTGTTTTTCTAATCTTCGGCATTGGAGGCCACAATGAAAAGAAATTAATAAAGAAGACGAAGAAGCCAAAAACTACTAAAGTTGCCGATTTTAAACTCAACGAGAGACAAAAGAAAATATTATCAGCTCTGTCTGAATCAAAAAAACATCCAATGAAATATCTAGAGGGTAGGATTGGGGACTTCAATGTACGCACACTTCGCAGAGATTTGGATAAACTTCAGAAAATGGGTTTGATAAAGAAATTCGGAAGTACAAAATCAGCTTTCTATCAAAAAACCTAAATGTCATACAAACCTGAATACACCATAACTAATGATCTGCTGAATTACGTGGCAGAGATTCATGCATCAAAAGAAATTATAGATAATGCACCACTAGTCCCATCATGGGAAAGGAGTTTTCGGAATCAAGCAATTGTTCGTACAGTACACCATTCCACAGCAATCGAAGGAAATTCACTAGATATTGATGAGGCGCAAAAAATTGTTTCGGGTGATAAAATCGAGAGTTTTCGTACACGAGATATTATGGAAATTATAAATTATAGGAATGTCATAAAATATATTTCGGACAATAAATCAAAGTATCTGACTGAAGAATTTCTACTAAAAGTCCATTCTATACTTGGTGAAAAGATATTAGCAATGGATATGTTAGGAAAATTCCGTGAGCAAAATGCAGTAGTAGTAAATTCTTTGACTGGTGAGGTCGTCTTCGATGCAGTTAGTGTGGCCGATATTCAAAATGAGATAAATGACCTAATAGAATGGGATACTAGTGTGAAAAATTGTCATCCGATATTACGAGCAGGGATATTGCATTTCGAATTAGTAAGAATTCATCCATTTGTTGATCTTAATGGTAGGACTGCAAGAATCTTGGCAACCTGGTCAATGTATCGCGATGGGTATGACTTCAAGAAGTTCTTCAGTTTAGAAGAGTATTATGATCAAGATTTGTCTTTGTATTACGATGCTATCGATAGTGCTCATAGTGGAGATCTGACGCATTGGTTAGAATATTTTACGAAGGGGGTAGGAGAGGAATTAACCAGAATAAAGAATAAAGTATTATCATTAAGTATGGATAGACGACTGAAACTTAAGGTTGGTCAAGTTGCACTTAATGAAAGACAGATCAAGATAATTGATTTTTTGGAGACTTATAACGAAATTAAAAACCCTGATTTTTCGGAATTATTTCCAAAAATTAGTGATGATACAATTCTACGAGACTTAAATGATTTAGCGGATAAAGGAATTGTTAAGAAGAGGGGTAGAACAAGAGGTGCGAAATATATATTATCCCAATAAAATGAAATTTTTAGAATTCTCAAATTACCTCCAGAGTCTTGAGCAGATAAGCTCTCGTAATGAAATGATAATAATTCTTGCTGAAGTTATCAATAAATTTGAAAAAGAGGAAATTTATCCTGGAATATTGCTATTGCAAGGAGAAATCTCGCCTAAATTTATAGGCACTCAATTTAATTTCTCTCTAAAACTTCTTCTTCGTTCGTTGGTAAATAACGAAAACGAGTTGAAAAATTTGGAGAGTGGTTATGGTGAAATGGGTGATATAGGTCTACTTCTAGAGAAATATGCAAATAATAAAAGTGCTGGCTTAGGAGTGGATGAAGTTTTTAAGATGTTAAAAAGAATTGCACTAATCTCGGGAAAGAACTCACAGCAGGATAAAATGCGGTTGTTCAAAGAATTGATTGCACAGCTTTCTCCAATTGAGGCTAAGTTTTGTGGACGAATAG
>CALMQQ010000238.1 GCA_937871845.1 uncultured bacterium | reverse complement strand
AGAATATTTACGGAGGCTTTATCGCCGTTAGTAGCAGCGAAAGAATTCAATGACAAGGCAATAAAGGCTACAACTGTTGAAGGGATGCTTGCAGAAGTTGATAAACTTCTTAAAGATGATAGACTTTCACCTCTTGAGGCCCGATCGTTAAGGGCTGCAATAAAGGAAAAGAAAATTGCTGTTACTAGGAATAAAGCATTGATGGTAGAGGAGAAGGCTGATATAGAAGCATCCAAAAAGTTGGCTGATGCGAGTATTAATGCTCAGAAATTAAATAAACTAGTATTTGGGTTGAGGACGTTCGCACCAGGTATTGGGATTGCGACACTTGGTGCTGTAGTTGGTGTTTATTCAGGTAATTGGGCTCTCGCAGGTGGAATTGCAGGATTAGGTGCTGGGGTTGCTCTGTTCAGTGGAGTATCCAAGAAATGGAATCTTAGAAGTAGTGAAATCGAAAAGGCAATCCAGAATATTAAAACTGAACAATCTAGGCAATTATTAAATTACCAAAATAGACTTGCTGAAGCAAATACTCAAGTTGTCCATGGAATACGAGGAATTGCTGAAGCTACCGTGCAGATTTTTGCCGCTAAATATCCTAAACCACAAGGTATGTCTATGGATGAATATAAGGGGATTATTAGACAACAAATTAACTCTGCCAATACTGGGCAGCTGGAAGATGCGGTGAAGGCTGTAGACTTTGCATTATCTACATCATCAGATGATTAAATTTTAAAGAAATAATTTCATGAAGAATTACTACATTGATAAGAAAATACTAAGTATCCTTTTTAAGATTTCTGATGATGACTTGCTAGAGGAAACTAATTTATTATTTTCTGATATTCTTCTAAGATTTACGGAAGGTCTTGCAAGAGAATTTCTTACTGAGAAAAATATCAGCGAAGTCGAAATTAATGAGTATTTAGACAATTTGGAATCCGAAAACCCCAGTATCAAAGAATTATTAGCCTCACAAGAATTTATAACTAAGTTAGTAAGGTCTAGAAACGAATTCTTGAAGAAAATTTATGATACATATCTTCCAGAGGTTTCAGAAGAAGGGAAGAGAGAATTAGAATCGTATATAGAGTTATTAGAGCTAGATAATAAAGGACAAATAGATAATATGAGAATGGTATTAGATTTAAATCAAAGGAAGGATAAATTTATACAAGAAGGAACATTAACCAAAGAAAGTTTCGATCAAATAATCGACGAGGAGATCAACAAGTTAGATAACACGGACGAAACCCAGACCCCAGAGGCCTCCGATGCAAATCAAAGTGTGCAGTCAGCTCCGTCTGACTCTCAAAATGTACCAACCCAAGTATCACAATAATTGTTGATATTGTAGATTGTAATTTCTGTGTGTTATAATTACCCCAGAAAGCGCTAGGCTCTTCTTTTTGTATCAGTCGATGATAAAGAGGAAAATCCAAAAGCATAGCGGAAATTCATAATGAAAAGCGAGAAAAACCAAATCCAGACTAAACTGGATACCTATTTGGAAGGACTTACAGAACCTCCAAAAACATTCAAACGAGGAGAAATCATCACCGGCAATATTGTCAAAATATTAAAAGGTGAAATCTTGGTTGATGTTGGTGGTAGGGCAGAAGGAGTCGTTTCAGGTAGAGAGACCAAATTAGAAGGTGAAAAACCAAACTTCAAAGAAGGAGGTGAAATTCTAGTTTACGTAATCAAAGGTGAAAACGAACTAGGACAAATCGAACTTTCCATTCGCAGAACAGGTACAGCACGTAAATGGTTCATGCTCTCAAAAGCAGAA
>CALMQQ010000237.1 GCA_937871845.1 uncultured bacterium | reverse complement strand
CAAATTTAATTAGGACCAGTGCCACGAGTAATTTACTACCAGGTCTAATAACTAAAACTTATAGTGATGCAACTGAAATACTCTTAGAATACGTAACACCAGTCATCCATGACATTCTTAGAAATATTTCAATCACAGGAAACTTGGAGTCATTTGAAATATTGAAACTAGCTTATTCATCTCATCCGGGAGAATTATTTAAAACATTTATTGAATCAGAGTCAAATGCTGAACTACTAATACATGCTGCTCAAAATCATCATGTAGCATCTGCTAGGGAATACATAAAATACATATTTAAAGACCATCCAGATTTATTGCAAGAATATTTACATCGACCAGATTCAAATACTATCGCACAAGAAAATGATACATACCAAATCGCATTTTTAAGATACCTTTCCTCTCCTCATGATTTCATTCCAGCAATGGAAATTTTGGAACAAGCATATTTAACTAATGATCAAAACGGCGAGAACTCTCAAAAATTATCTGGGAAGAATATAATTCAACCTTTTTTAAAAGTAGCTTCGACTAATCCTGAAATCTTAACTTGTGAAGTAATTTCTAGGTTCAAATTGATATTAGATAGAAGTAATTACACTTATCTAATTAGTAATCCAGATGTAAGAGAAGTATTAGTAAATTATGAAATAGAACATATAGTACCACGTTCAAATACATTTTTTCGAATGGGTATAGATGAACAATATTCAGGAGATATGGCACGTATTGCAGTAGAAGCATATACAGAATATTCTTATTTTAAACAAGTACTTGAATCCTACCCTACTATACTATCAAAAGTATTAGGGACTGAGCTTATAGTTAATCTTGGACCTACGGAAAACGAGGCAAGAAGTGCCTATGATAGAGAAATTTTAGACATAAGTAAGAAATTTATATCGTTATTAGAAAATCATTTTAATATCAGAGGAAACTTTTACATTATTGACGAATCTGAACAAGATCAAGACATTCAGCCAACTGAGGATCTAATATCTCGCCTATTTCCGACTAGAAAGCATCAATTTTTTGTAAACGAAAAATTAATCACAGACATTTTCGAACAACCTCCTTTAACAAGGCTTGGTTTTCTTGCAAGAAGAGCATTATTGGGGGGAGACTTCCCTGATAGGCCAGAGGACAAAGCTTTGAGAAGTATTTTCCCAGAGGATTTTACAATGTTTTACAAGCCTGATAACGACTACTTGCCTATACCAATACTCCCAGAACACTGGGCAGAACTTGCTTTAAAGTTATCTCATTGTACTCCTAATTTAGAAAATGGATCTTTCCTAGATAGCATACAAGTTATTTCTGGTATTGTAGACTCATTAAAGGAAATTGCTAAATTATCGGAAATACCACTGACCGACAGGTTATTAACTGACATTGAAAGTTTTGCAAAGTTGTTAGGTAGATATTATATCAATACAGTTTATGCAACTGATAATACAAAGATTAAATCCAAGGAAGAGGTAGATAAACACCCAATTATTATAAAAATCTTAGATCCAGATGATAACGAAGATTTGGCAGATTTTATAAGATATCGATTTGCAGGGGATCCCATACAAGATCTCAAACTTACGGCTCAATACAAACATTTGCCATCCGAAATTGGTTTGATGGCTTACGATCCACATACAACCGTAGCCCTCTTGTATGAAAATCGTTCGGATGTAACTATTTCACTTGAAGAAGAGCATCCAATGGATAATGATTTTATGGATGAAATTTCAAAAGAAGAATTAAGGTATAACATTGAACGATTAGCTTTTGGTTATGTAACAATAACTGAGGGTACATTTAGAACCTCAGAAGAGGAAGATGCTCGTCGTATAATCATCCTAGGAGACGCCGAGATGGGATCTTACCGCAGCAATGCTAATGTTGCAGAAATCTTATTAACTCTCGCACGAACTCTAAAACAAAAAACAGGTCTGGATGTGATAATTTCTACCGCGTATCACAAAATTTTTGTAAACGAAAGTACTGCAGAAAGCTCAGATATATCAATACCGCCTACAACCTCTAAAATCAAGCGCAATTCAGAAACAAAAGTAACGGATAATACAGGGATACCGCTTTCAGAAGAAGTGTATTTACATCATCAAGAGGATAAAACGAAGGCACCAACGGCAGCAGAAAATTACTGGTTTATGATTAGCTGAGATTAATTATAGAATCAAAGCTTTTCTGATATAAGAATCGTTCTATAAATAATTCTTTCATTATCAAGAACTCCCCATTTCAATAAAATATTGTTTCCGAATTCAGCATTAATCTAATTAAGAAATATCTCTCCCCCTATGTTTTTAGTCTGAATCAGAGGAAAATCTCAATTCTGGAATAAAAATGGAAAATATCATGATTTCCCAAATCAGTTTGAAAAATAACACGTAAGTTAATATAATGTAATTAATCACGAGGGAGAAACGACTGTACTTTTTCGTAAAGTATGCTACGCCTCCCACTTTTTATACTCAAGCCAATTCCACCTTCTTTCTCTCTCTTTCTTTCAAAAGTTTTTCATGTTGGAATCTTTTAAGTAAAGACGATTCAGATTTACGATTTGGAATAATGATTTTCAACAACTTCCTTTCTCTTTTCAAATATTGGTGTAAACAATAAAAATCTCCATCACCAGACACAATGACAGCTTGATTATAATTTTCGTATTGGATTATTGCAGAATGCAACACCAATTCTGCGTCGACATTCCCTTTTGGTTTTCCGGAGTGATCTTTTATTGTAGGCTTGAAAATTAGTTTATAGTCATAACTTCTTAATGCATCATACAACTTCTGATTTTCAGGTATAAATCCTATAAACAGAAAAACCTTCTTAGCCTTAAATTTGTCTGTTAAATAAATTCGAAACTTTTTATAATCTAATTTCCAACCTGAATATATTCTTTTCTTCCCTCTCTAAATATCTTTACTTGTTCCTAGATTTAGATTCTGACTGTCAATAAATACGTAAATCTTAGATTTATCAAATTCCCTAATCATCAGTGAATCATTAATAACATAAGTTTACACGAGTTTTCTGGATATTTTATGAATTACCAAATGTATTAATTTCCCTGACTTGATCCCGCCTCCGTTACATGGCGGGACGGATCTCTAGGTTATGATTTACCTAAACAAATGTTTGAGAGAGATCCCCTCCCGTCATGTTTTAAGACGGGATCGAGGGGAAAATTTGACGTACTGAATCCTGAATATATCTTTCTGAATTCTCTCTTTTCGCCCATGATATAATTCCTGCTAGCTTAATATTAGTTAATAACACAATGAATAACAACTTGGTTACGAGATTTAGCGAAATTTTCTTCAAACGAAGTAGACTTACAATTCTACTTATAATTTCAGTACTTTTGCTTGGATTCTATTCATATTCAACTCTTCTGAAGCGAGAAGGTTTTCCAGTAATCAACTTACCAATTATTGTTGTAAATACCCCTTATCTTTCAGGAGATCCAGCAAAGACCGAAGCTGATATAACTGGGAAGATTTCCTCGAAAATCACAGAAATTGAAGGAGTAAAGGAAATCCAAACCACTTCCACATCAAATCT
>CALMQQ010000236.1 GCA_937871845.1 uncultured bacterium | reverse complement strand
GATTTCTTATGCTAGAATTGGGCGCATTTTAAACAAAACTCTTGTATAAGAGTTTTGTATAGATTTCTATCAACAGTTGTTAGCCTTGACATAATTTTTAGGAGACTATTACACATTTGAACTAGAAACAAGAAAAACAATCTAATTTAAAGCATCTATGTCATCTCTCCCTAATGGTCATGTTACGCCTAAATCATATGTGACCGTCGGTCATCATATGATTAGATTAAAAACCGATGATTTTTATCGTGAGCAGGTTCTTGAAGCCGTATTACCTTTCATTTTGGATGGAGATTATAATCTTGTTGTTAGGACGGAAAGAGATGGGAGGCCAATTGGATTTTCGGCGTTGTTACTAGAGAAAGAATCAGATATGGATCGGATTAGAGCCAATCCTTTAGTTGTTAAACTAGTGTCTAAGAAAGGAGAAGTCCTCACTAGTACTATTCCAAAGATTCGTAAATATTCTCGTAATCCAGGTCAATGTAATTTTACCATCAAGACAACAGCTCCTTTATGGGTTAGTCGTGCTATGATAGAGGAAATCTTCAATAAGTACTCTAATGATAAAGAGTCTCATACTTTGGTGATAGAAGGACGCATCATGGAAGATCAACGTTATCCTTTAATCAGGTTCAAGCCTACAAATGTGATGAGGGAAGATCCAAAAACAGGGATCAAGGTGAAGACGACAGTCAATGTGATTTATATTGAGTACTCGCCAAAACCTGGTTGTGAAGATGATGCTCTTGTTGCTCAATCGATGCAATATCGAACGTATGTGACTAATCCTAACGATCCCTTGGAAGTAGCATCTTTGATTTTTAAACCTTGGACTTTTGACAAAGTTCAGGCCGAAATAGATTCTCATGATCGTCGAATTCTCCATGAAGAGCGTATGCGTCAAAAGCTTCATCAATCTTCTGTTGTGCCGATCTCGAGAAGCCAAGCAATTGATCGTGTTAATGTCGACCCTGAATTATTCATCATTTCTTCTCGTTAACGAAATAACCTATTGGTTATTTCGAGAATGAAGTAAATCCCCAAACAAGTTAGCATCAATATTTGCGTTAGATAGTGATCGATTTCCCTGTATTGTTTAATGTAATTGTAATACTGTTGTCGTCTATAGCTTCAGAAATCTTTGTCGTTGCTACTAAAGCTCTTAAGTATGCTTTCAAGACTTCCCTGTCAGGAATGTATACTCCTTGAAGACTCGTAGATGGGACAATAGTTAACTTTTTGCCCATAAAGAACTCGTTCATTAAGTCAACGTTATCCACTATATAGCCATCAACAAGATAAGGATAATCTCCTTCAGCTGAAGTTCTTCCTTGAATTAATGGCACTCCCTTGTCATAATGGGCAAAGTCACGAAAGTTATCATGGAAAACAGCGCTTTTGCCACCGCATGGAATGAATAGAGTCTCAGGTCTTTGTCCGCCGGAAAAAAGACCCTTAATGACACATAACGGTGTGCGAAGAAGAGGATTCTCTAATGATGACAATGTCGAGGTAATCTTTGGAATAGATTTCCACTGCAATGTCTTCAACGTTTGATGAATAGGGACTTCATGATCAACTATATTTTTAGGTAACTTTATATCCGGGAGCCTACTCAATACAAACTCCGTCAAATCTTGATCGCTTATCTTCCAAGGAAATGATCCAGATTTCCATGCCCGTATTAGGCTGGCTGTTTCAGATCCTCCTAAGAGCTTATATAACTCTCCAGGTCGACGTTCCCACAAGCAATAGTATACTCCTCTGGTCTGGAGACTAAATTCCAATCCAAACCAGAAGTTATCAAGGCGTTGTAATCGTTGAACAAGAGCCATATTTTTTAAAGCACGAATGTAGTCTAGAGATAGTCAATTCTTATAAACTAGTAGAATATCGATGTCAATAAAAACATTATGGATTCTGTGAAGAAGACTATAGCTGGGTATAGAAACCTAGACTCACCCATCTATTCTCCAGATGACCAACAAGCATCCATGTTTGTATTCCCAGATTATTCAATCGTTAAGCCCTATGGAGACGATATTCCAACAATGATCAACGATAAGGTAGATAATGATGTTCTTGAGAAACAACGTCTTCAGAAGGTGATCCTTGATTATGACATTAGTCGTGTTTCAAGCCGCAATGCAAAGAAGGGTACTAAAAGTCCGTATCGAACTGGCGAGCTTCGTCAAATCATTCAGAGCTATGGAATGGGCAAGTCCAATGGGACGAAGAAGGATTTGGTAGCTACTATCCGAAGTTTCCATACTTCAAGAACATAATAAACCCAATAGGTTTATTCACCAAAAACGCCAAGAAGAAATCATTGACCAAAATCCCTGTGAAGTTGTTGGGGACGGAGCAATATGGTCTAATTCTGTCAGATCAGGTTCTCCTGGAGGTGCTATAAAGAACTCCGGAGTTGAAAATTCATGCAAAGATACATTCTTGCACGTGCAATTCTTTGCATGTAAAGCAATGTTTGGATCAAACTCTTCCGCTACTAAAAATGTGATCAAACCTGTCAGATAAAATCTAACAGATCATACACCCAACGCCGAAGCGATGGAGGGCTGTAGCTGCCCAAAAACTTGATCAACTCTGAGTCTAATCAAGTTAAACATTATGTGGCTTGGTTTTCGCCACAAGAAGGAGCCGAAGCTCCTTCTCATAGAGTGTTTTTGTTTCTTATATCAGAATTGGGCGCATTTTAAACAAAACTCTTATATAAGAGTTTTGTATAGATTTCTATCAACAGTTGTTAGCCCCGATAGGGAGAACAGGTCCATAAATAGGCAAGACGTGCGTCTTAAGAAACAATTCAATGTCAAAGTTAAATGCTGAAAACACCATACCATGCTTGATACAAAGCCTAGTCGAAAACCAACGCCCTTCGAATTCTCTACCGCAAATTTGTTCGTCTACTCTGAATGGGTATACTCTAGCATTTCCGAGAGCCGCTACTAAAAATGTGATCAAATCTATCAGACTAATCTGATAGATCATACACCCCAAACGCCTAAGCGAATGGTGGGC
>CALMQQ010000235.1 GCA_937871845.1 uncultured bacterium | reverse complement strand
GAAATTGTTCTTTCATCGAAGATCGACAAAATATAATTATGATTGATGCGGGATTGTCATTCCCCGAACAAGAGCTTTTTGGAATTGATTACCTAATCCCAAATCTCGAATATTTGAGTAAAAACAAACACAAAGTTCGCGCGATTTTTATCACTCATGGACATTTAGATCATATAGGAGCATTACCATTCATATTGCCACTATTAGGTTTTCCAAAGGTCTATGCTGGAAGTTTTGCAAGTGAATTAATCAAACAAAAACTTAAGGAATACAAAATACTTGATAAAACGAGACTTATAGTAGTCCAAAGAAATACCGAAATTCAAATTGGAAGGATGAAGGTGACCTTTATTGGTGTTACACATAGTATTCCTCACGCATTCTCGATTTTCGTCGAAACATTAGCAGGAAATATTTTTTTCTCAGGAGACTTTAAGATTGACGAAACCCCAGCTAATGAGCAACAAACAGATTATCAAAAACTTAGAAGTCTACAAGGCAGGGTAGACCTAGCTCTAATAGAAAGTACAAATTCTAGTTCGGCTGGCAAATCCACGTCAGAGACAGAGGTATCAGAAACCATCGAAGAATTACTGCGTAGTGCATCTGGGAGAGTAATTGTTGCATCATTTGCATCTCAAGTCTCTAGGTTATATGTCGTTAGCAAAACAGCCTCTAAACTCGATAAGAAAGTATTGCTCATGTGCAGAAGTTTGAAAGAAGCCTTCAGAATAGCGAAAGAGCTAAAATACATAGATTTACCCGAATCATTATTTATCACCCACAACGACTTGAGCAAATATCCAGATAACAAGATTGTAATTTTATGCACAGGAAGCCAAGGTGAACAATTTGGTGCACTAAGTTTATTGTCGAAAGGGGAGAATAGATTTGTGAAAATTAAAGCAGGTGATAGAGTCATCTTATCGTCCTCTGAGATCCCTGGGAATGAATATAAAATTGGTCGAATGACCGATAGACTCGTTAAACTAGGGGTCGAATTAATTACGAACAAATTAGACACCGTTCATGCTACAGGTCATGGTCTTCAAGAAGATGTAAAAACTATGTACGAGATGATTAAACCCAAAAATATCATGCCAATTCATGGTACCTTGACCATGCGTTACTTCAATAAACGCAACTTTATTGGTTGGGGTATGAAAAGTGATTCGATTCACTTAACAGATGATGGACAAGTTTGGGAAGTGAGTAGAAATCTCATAAGACGAGGAAAAGCCATACAATCCAAACCAGTAATGATAGATGCAATGGGTATTAGTGATTTAGGTGAGGTGGTTCTAAGAGACAGGGAAGTTTTAGCAGAATATGGAATGATTTGCATGGTGATTAACTTAAGCCACAAGACTAAAAAAATTATTGGAAGGATTAGATTCGCCTCGCGAGGGTTCATTTATATGAATAAGTCAGAGGAGCTTTTAAAAGAAATTGAGAATGAAATTTATTCAGTTCATAAGGGATGGTTGGAAGATTCTAGAAAAAACAATAAACTCGAAATTAGTAAATTTAAAGAAGCCCTTTCTAAACACATCTCAAAGTTCCTCTACAAAAAGACTAAACGTGAACCGTTGATTATGATAGTCATAATTTAATTAGTGGCCGCCTAGAAAGCACTTTGATGTATCATGTCGCTTTGCCGTGCAATAATATCTCCCATAAAGAACTAGACTTTGACTTAGAAATCCCCACTTATCTCTAGGGAATAATTCCATTAAGTCTTTTTCGATTTTGTCAGGGTTAAAATTATTAGTTAATCCCAACAATTTGGATATCCTAATCACATGTGTATCAACTGCAATCCCTTCGTTTTTACCAAAAGCATTATATAGGACTACATTTGCAGTTTTCCTTGCTACTCCTGGAAGTTTTATTAACTCTTTCATTTCATCTGGTACTCTTCCATCAAATTCATCAACAATTTTCTTTGAAGTAGCTATAATTTTTTTCGATTTCTGATTAAAGAAACCAGTTGAGAAAATAATTTTTGCAACTTGATCCTGACTTGCCACACTCATTTTTTGTGGAGTAGGGTATTGGTTAAATAATATTGGAGTGACTTTATTTACCCGAGCATCCGTACATTGTGCTGATAGAATAGTAGCAATTAAAAGCTCAAATGGATTTTTAAAATCCAGTTCCGACCTAGCATCTGGAAAGTTTGACTCCAACTTAGTTAGAATTGATTCTA
>CALMQQ010000234.1 GCA_937871845.1 uncultured bacterium | reverse complement strand
ATTAAACAATGTTCAAGTAGTAGAAATGACCAGGATGTTAGCTATGCTTCTAAAGAGTGGAATTCCGATCATTGATGCAATGTATTCTACAGCTGGTGGTTTAAGTAACATTCATTATAGTAATGCAATGATTTATTCGGCAGAGAAGGTTTCAAAGGGATCGGCTATTGCATTATCGTTAGCAAAAACTGATGTAATCCCAAATATTGTGATAAAAATGATAGCAACCGGAGAAGATACTGGCTCGCTAGACAAAATATTAAGTGATTTGTCCGAATTCTACGAGAATGAAGTGAATGAGATGACTGCAAATCTTACAAGTATGATTGAACCGATTATGTTACTGATAGTAGGTGTAATGGTTGCATTCTTAGCTGTTGCTGTCTACTTCCCTATTTATAACATCGCTCAAATTATTTAATTTTTATTTATTATCTTTTATTAATGAAAGCAAAAAAGGCTTTTACGTTACTTGAATTGCTAGTCGCTATGGCAATTATTGCCGTTCTAATTGCCTTGGCAATTTTCGGTATTATTCAAGTACAAAGAAATTCCAGAGAAACTCAAAGAAGAAAGGCAGCCGAGGATATAAATATAGGTATACAAGACTATTATACAAACTATGGTGAATATCCTGATGTATTAACTTTTGGAACAATTTCTACTGGTGTAGGAGTTGAAGTTTCAGATTCGACTGGTGCAAATGTGATTGAAGTACCTCTAAAAAATGCCGCAGAACCAGGTGCTACAACAACAGCACAAGCTACAAAATGGTATTTTTCCAACACTGCACCAGGGTACAAATTGAATTATTGTAATGAGCGAGATGTTGAGATATTTGCAGGTACTGATGAAACATCAGGTATGACTTGTCCTTAATCAAAAATAAATAAATGATAACCAAGGCTGAAACTAAAAAATCATCAAAATCACTCGCGATCTCTCCTCGGAGATTGCGAGTGTACTTGGTTTTCATTGGAGTATTATTTTTAGGCTTATTGATTCTCGGATTATCTTTAAACCGTTATGCGCTTTGGCAAAAAGGTGTTAGAGAGAATCAGAGAGTTGAGATGATGAATAAAATCGTTACTGAACTTGAAAAATTCAAAGCTGAGAATGAAGATTATCCTGAAGCAGTATTTTTTAAAACTGACTCAGTTTTAATTTGTCCGAAAATAGATTGTTTAATTAGTACAGAATTAGAATTAAAAGGATCAACGAAGGGTGCCTCAGACCTTCAGCCCAAAACTGATAAAGAATTCACAAGTTACAAATATGAATTGAGCGACAATACTTTTAAACTAGCATTTTGTGACGAAGATGGTCAGGTTAATAATTTCGGAGAAGCATCTTATGATGAAATGATTTGTAAATGAACTTAATAATGGAAATAATATTAATTCTTCAGATTTTTGTTTTAGGTCTGGTGTGGGGTAGTTTCCTCAATATGGCAGTATATCGAGTTAAGCATAATCTGAGTTTTTCGGGGAGATCTTTCTGTGATCATACAAAAGAGAAACTTACCTGGAAGGATTTAATCCCCCTACTCTCTTATTTCTTTTACAAAGGTAGGTGTCGACACTGTAAAAAGAAATTACCAGCAATTTATCCTATTGTAGAGTTTACGACAGGCTTAGTTTTTGTATTAGGTTTTTGGTACCTTTGGAATAATTTCCTCGAT
>CALMQQ010000233.1 GCA_937871845.1 uncultured bacterium | reverse complement strand
ATGGCCCTTCTTCGCTTGGTTGTTCTTGGTGAAATATTACGGAAAAAAGATGATTCCGCTTGTAATAATCCCATTTGTGACGATTTTCGCAACATGGTACGGGGCAGAACATTATATTATCGACTCGATAGCAGGAGTGGCACTGGCAAGCATAGTATTTTTCTTGATAAATGCTGATTGGAAGAAAGAATACAATCTAAAATTCTGGAAAAAACCATAATTATCATTTTCCACACTATCACATCCAATCAAGTTAATTATTATGATAAAATCTGCTTCTATTAATTATTAAGTTAAAATAATGGGAATTGGAGAAATACCACAACCTGATCCAAACGAAGCAAAAACTACTTCGCAAGGTACTGCTGTTCAGAATGAACAAGGTTCACCAACCTTACTCTTCGAACCTGATTATGATAGCTTACAGACGGAACATGATCTGCCTGGAACTATGATAACTGCAGATGAATTAACCAGAGGCTAAGACATTCTAATAATTTTTCAAATCCAATCCTATTTAAAGGTTTTCAAATTCTGCAAAAAATGCATTGGATTGATATAATGTTGGGAATACTGATATTTTTTAATAATTTTTACTATGGGACTAGAAGGTAGAAATATTTTTAGTAGAAAATTAAATGATGGGACAACCAATTTTTCAAATACAGAGGCAGGTGCTAATGTAAATTGGGGACAACTTCTAGCTGATGCATTAAAGTCAGGACACGCAGTAATAATTGGACCTGATGGTGTTGAAAGACCCGTGCAAGGATTTGAAGAGCCTCTTCCTCCAACAGACGGAAGCCAATCAAACGAGTAAGTAACCACTTTGGTGAACAGCTTTCAAGGTGATACAATCACTTTTATAAATTCTTTGTAATAAACCATGCCAGTTTGTCTACACGAAATCCAAAACCCAACAATACGTTATGGAGAAATGGGAATTCAACAAAAACCTACAAACGTAGTGATTGATGGAATCGAGTATCAGGTTACTTTTACTGGACAGCAAAGGTTTATAAGTGGTTTGTGTAGTTTATGTGGAGCAACTATAGAGAACTTGCCCGATGGTTTCGATATTACTGAGGGGACAACAACACTCACCCCAGTAAATCAATAAATCCCACCCTCATCCCCTAACCTCCAGAAAACAACACCTTTGAGGTTATATTCCTGTGCGAGGAGCATTCTTTCTTTCACTCCATTGGGGCTGATATAAACTAGTGCTCGATTTTCGAGAACACCAGTCTTGTCATTTTTTCGAGTGTAGAAAAATACATTTTCACCTTCGAAAGTTGATGATTCACCCTGATTTGATTGCAGTATGCTTAACACATTTCTATAAGTATACGCTCTAGCGGAGTTAGGATTAGATCCGGTATTTTGAGAAGAGTCTGTTTTCAATTCGAGTTCTGCACCTGTAGATGCGGTTTGATACCATTCATAAGCGTAAAGATGTATCCCTAAAACTGTTTTTTCTGGGGGCATTTTCTGACTAGCATATTCCAGCACTTCATTTATCCACCCAGTCGGACCGATTGGTCCTGGGTACTTGTCACCAGAATAAGTATAGTCATAAGCCATAATTCTCACTTCATCCGCATATTTCGAGATCAAGGCCCAATCCTGTACTTGCCTAGTCTCTGGTCTATACGAATATCGAACATTGTCACCCCACTTGGCAAGTACTGTGACAATCAAAATCTTATCGTTTCTGTGTAATTCTGAAGATAATTTGCTAAGAAAATCGTAATAAAGCTCTTTGTCAGCCAAACTCACAGATTCGTAGTCTAAATCAATCCCCTGGTATCCATTTGACACAACTGTGGAAACTATAGAGTCAACATGTCTTTGTAAATTAGTAGGAGACTGCAGTACTTGAGAGAACAAATTATGATCAAACATTCCTACAGTTGGGAGAATTCTTATGTTTTTCGTTTTTCCATAACTCAAAATTTGAGTACGATTTGATGGATATTTCGTATTCAAACTTCCGTCAGACCTAACTTCGTACCATACAGGTGAAATTGTATCAAAATAACTTGGATTCGCAGTTAATGAGTTATATCCACTTTGTGATGCCCAAGTTGGCATCCATCCACCGACATCAAGTTTATTTTTATCGAGAACTAATTCTGATTTAATGACTTCTTGAGTGGTAAGAGCCTCAAGTGTGGGTGTAATTGTGATGATTACTTCTTGCGACTTTACATGTGATCTATCTGTACGCTCTATAGGTTTTGCATCCCTTCTTAGTGCACAAAGAGTAAGGATAGAAATTAATAAAAGTAAAATCACTATTAAACCCACTAGAATTAGTTTTTTGTGCGATAATTTATTAAACATAATCCATTCTAACTGAAATATAGTAAGGATGTTAACAAACGAAAAATTAAAACGTCATTTAGCAAATTTCCCTGTCAGACCAGATATTAATGTAGACATTATATGCGGACCGACGGCAATTGGTAAACATACAATAGTAAATCAGCTCCAAAGCACTCACAAATTCCTGGTTCCGACTACAACTCGTCCACCTTTGAGAGATGAAATTAGTGGAATTAATTATTACTTTGTAAATAAAACAGATTTTGTGAGAGGTCTTTTAAATGGTAAATACGCCACGGGATTTATTTTAGAGAATCATTACTATGGGTTTTCAGTTGAAGAGCTAGAAAAAGCAACTTCAAGACAATACAGATCAATTGCAATCATTTATTACAAAGTACTTGATCAATTCATTGAAAAATTCCCTAATTCTCTTATCCACTTCATGTTTCCACCTTTTACAAATAGTGGTTTAGAATTAATAAAAAGAAGGATGTTATCTAAAACTGTATGGAATTTTGAACAAAGATGGAGGGATACACTTGAACAAATGAATGCAATGTATGTTACAAAACCAACATTACTTGAAAAATATCCGAAAAGTAAGCTCTACAAAATCAAAGACGATAGAAGCGCTTCAAAATTAATCAAAGATTTGAAAAAATCGAGATAATCAATCAAAAGATTTCCCAGACATCTGATTGTACTTTTTCCATACAAAATCGATTACTATCCGAACTGTAGCTCCAATAACAGCACCTACTGCTAGTGATAGAATCAAATCTTGGGTGATAAAAGCAACAAAGAAGCCAATTAAAGCTCCGACAATACTGCCTTCAATGATTAATGTTAATATTCTCTTCACTCTGTAGGCTCTGTTTCTAATAAGGTAGGCTCAGTCTCCTGTACTTCGATTTCCAACGGAATTTCCGTTATTGTATTTTGATCATCACGCATTTCAACCATTCTTTGAGATTCCAAATCTTGTTTCAAGTAAAAGTTCTCTTCGATAGTGTTCTCCATAATCTTGTCTATTAGCAAAATATTTACTAAAAACAAAAGCACAATAGCTGAAACACCTACAAATAATAAAACATACATAAGCAACTCGTCTTTATCACTCCGCTTAATAGTTTGGGGCAATTTATCCATTATCTAACAAAAATTAATAATTTATATCTTATATTAGATAATATTTCATAAACAATTACAAGGAACGAATTCATTAAATGGGTTATAATCTTATTTAACTAATTCACCGATATAGATGATTACAAAATTATTAGTTATTGTTCAATTCACTACTTTATTATTAATTGTAATAATTAGTGAATCATCCATATTATCCAATCCAACTAGCATTATTCTTTTTATAATCGCAGCTTTTGTTGGATTGATTCCTGTAATACAGAAGAACTTCAAAGTAAATGTTTTCCCAGAAACAACGAAAAACATGAAATTAATAACTAACGGTATTTACAAATTTATTCGTCACCCGATGTACTTGTCTGTTTTACTCGTCGGTTTGAGTTTTGTGATTTCTGATCCGAAACCAACAATATTCATTGTTTGGATGATTTTGTTTATTAATCTACATTTAAAGATGGATATTGAAGAGGTCAATTTGATCAGAGCTTTTCCAGAATACAAGGAATATAGAAAATCAACAAAAAGATTAGTTCCGTTCATTTATTAAGTTTATTATGTATAATCACGCAAAATCAGACTATAAGTGCCCGATTTGTCTAGCAATTAATGGCATAGAAAACGATGATACTATGATTAAACAAGAAGATATCTTTCATCAAGATGATCTGATTATAGGAATTATTAATACAAAATATGTCGAAAACAATCCTGGACATATTATCCTCGTCCCACGAGAACACATTGAAAACATTTATGACTTACCAGACGAAATCGGTGCTCACATTTTCAAGATGAGCCGTATTTTTTCAATTGCACTGAAGGAAATAAGGAAATGTGATGGAATTACTGTCCGACAAAACAATGAACCAGCTAGTAGTCAACACGCGTTTCATTATCATCTTCATATCTTTCCAAGGTTTGAAGGTGATGATTTTGAGAAATTGTCACAAAATACAAATATCTTAGAAGCGGGTGAAAGAAAGAAATACGCTGACGATCTAAGAAAATGGATAGAGGAAAATCCTTCTAGGTAAATGCCTTTATAGTTTAGTTAAATCCAACTCTTCGTTAATGTGAATTTTCGAAACAAAGTCTGGCAAATGGCTTATAAGTAAAAGTCCCCCTTTATAATTATCTAATGCTTTCGCAATTACAGGAATGTGTCTAAAGTTTATATGATTGGTCGGTTCATCCATGATTAACAGTCCTGGTTCCTGTAACATAAATCGCGCATAGCATAATAAACCTTTCTGACCTTCTGAGAGATCACCAACTTTTTGTTGGAGTTTCTCCCCAGGCAATAAAAATCTTGCCGCCACATTGTATATATCTTGGTAATTATTTCCTAACATCACAGATTTCAATGAATCAAAAGCTGTGGAATCGAAATCAAGCTCTGAAAAGTTTTGACTGTAATAACCTACCCTCACTCCGTCACTTATTTCTGCCCCATTATTATCTAAAATTGACTTAAGAAGTGTACTTTTTCCGATTCCGTTTGGACCTGATATGATAACCCTGCTTCCTTTGTAAATCTGGATATTAACCTTCTTCTCTGCCACTTCCGAACCTTTCATAAAACTTACCCTCTCAATCTTTAATAACCGTCCTGGGTAGTTTTGATTCGGAATTGTGAAATCAGGAATTGTTTTGTCTTCTTTTCGGACATCAACTAATTTTTCTTTATCCTCTTCAATGTCAGCTCTCACTTTATTGGCCAACCGATTCATGGCGACACTTTTCCCTCCTAGTTTATTAACTTTTATAAATCTATCTTTAATGCTTTTTTCTAATCTTGAATTCAATAATCTATCTCTTTCAATTTTCGCTTCAATTTGATCCAATACGTCATAGTAATTGCCTACAAATTGCTCGACTTTATTAGTAAACACATCCAAATTCAGAACTCCATCACTAAATACATTCAAAAAATCTGCATCGTGAGAAATTACAATGCAAGTCTTGGGATAGTAATACAGAAATTCTGTTAAATGTTCAACTCCAGCTTTGTCTAAATTATTTGTTGGTTCATCCAATAATAAAATGTCTGGCTCTTGAATCAATGCGTATGCTAGAAGCAATCTAGCTTTCTGACCACCTGAGAGTTCTGACACTTTCAAATCAAGATTATTTCCTGGAATCTGTAGATTTACAACTCTTAAAACATCTCTAATATTTCTCTCAATTCCATGTTTTTTCTCCGGAATTGCTTTTGAAAAATACTCTAGAATTGATAACTTCAATTCCTCGGAAGTAATCATTTGCTTTGCTATTGCAATCTTGGCATTGAGATTGATATGGATTTCCCCTGAAGTGGGTTTACAAACTCCAGTAAGCAATTTAAAGATAGTACTCTTACCTGCGCCATTTTGGCCCATAATAGTAATCTTAGAATTTTTTCTAATCGAGAAATTTGCTTCATCTAGAATTATATTCTTGTCGCTGTACTTAAAAGTGACGTCATCGAAGCGAACTATTACATCTTGTTTATCCATTTTTTACTTATTTATTAAAAGCAACTTGTATGATAACAGAAAATGAGGGTTTTTAGTCACATTTAAGTATTTAAGAGTTGTAGGATTTTCTAAGTTCTCAGGGCTAATAGCTAGTTCTAAAATTTTTCATAGTCTGCTATAATTACAACTTAATGTCGTAGGAAGCGACTTGTTTAATGTTGAAAACTTAATAATAGTCCCGTGAATCCTCGTAAACTCGGTTTACGGGACAATAGAATTCAAAAATCCTTACTTCACTTTGTTCGTAAAGATTAAGAATTCTAATTGGCCCCATCGTCTAACGGTTAGGACACCGGCTTTTCAAGCCGATAATCGGAGTTCGATTCTCCGTGGGGTCAGAAGAAAATCCAGCAAAAGCTGGATTTTTTTTGACCTCTTTCGGAAATTGCAACCAAACGTAGTTTGAGCCTGTCCCGATGAATATCGGGAATTCTCCGTGGGGTCATTTAAATCTAAACCTATAAAAAAAATTCCCCAAAACCAAACACATAAAAGGATAAACTGGCAAAACATACCACGCCAACTTAGTTTCAACTATCGTAAAAATTAACAAAACAGATATAATTGCTATCATTGAATATCTTACATATTGGACAGAATAAATTTTCCGATTAAATAAGGCAAGAATTAAAAGTGGCCAGAGTGGATTTACTCTGAAATCAAAGAAGACTTTCAAAATGTACCAGACTGGATGTCCATGACCTTCTATTCCCTCGTTCATTCTCTCTATAATATGGTAATTCAGGTAAACATCAGTAAAATCAGAACCGTGATTTATAAACATAAACAAATGCCATGGAAGAACTATTATCCCAAAAGTAATTAGCCCTGAGAATAATGTGTTGAGTTCCTTTCTGTTGAATTTCCTTGACGACACAATGAATAGTGAATTAATTGCTAGGAAAATCATGACCAGCGGACCTTTTACTAAGAAACCCAGTCCAAGTAAGATACAACTTAAGATCCAATATTTTCTTTTCGTTTGTAACAATACAAATGATAAAAAAATTAGTAAAATTTGAAGTCCATCTAAATCTGCACTTTTGTAAGTGTGAGTACTAAAATAGTCACTAGTGTTTACCAGGATATTATGCGGTATGAGTAGAAAACTTACTGCAGATATAAATGCGGACGTTTTATTAGTTCTTTTCTTTAGAAATTGATAAATTAGGGCAACAATCGCACTACCAGAAAGGGCACTTGGCAGTCGATAAACCCATATCTCATCACCTAGTATATTTGTCAGGAATCTTGTCAGCCAATACCAAATTGGTGGTTTTTCAAAAAATTTTTCACTTTGGAAACTTAAATTCATTCCAGTACTCTCTTTCACTACCTGAATATTTGTGTATTCATCCCATCTTTCGACACCCCTGGTTCCAAGATTAACAAAAAGTATTAATCCACAAAAAAGGAGAAGCAACAGAAATATTTTATCA
>CALMQQ010000232.1 GCA_937871845.1 uncultured bacterium | reverse complement strand
TCCTGATTATCCAGAGAAAAAAGAAGTTTTTAGAATCAACAATAAAGAACTAAAGGAAAAGAAAAAAGAGCTTGGAGTAGAGTAGTCAGAGAGTTTGGTATCACTTGGTTGATATGTTATAATCTTTGAAAATCACACACCCTAATTAATATGTAATTCTCCTTGTTTTGCATTAGCAAAATCTTATGGGTGGAGGAATAAAGGAGAATGTTTTTTATTATGACAAGTACAACAAATACTTCTGCACCTGTTGCAGACAAAAGCAAACCATCCCTAGAGGATTACGATGTTTCTTCATTTCTAAAGGCAGGTGTTCAATTTGGACACGAAACCAAGAGATGGAATCCAAAGATGAAAAAGTTTATCTTTGCTCAGAAGAACAATATTCACATTCTTGATATTTCTAAAACTATTGAGTTGTTGGATGTAGCATTGAAGTTCCTTAGCGAAACAGCCTCAAAAGGTGATATCCTATTTGTCGGAACAAAAAGACAAGCAGCAGAAATTATCAAAGAACAAGCGATAAACTCTGGTGCATATTACATCACAAACAGATGGCCAGGAGGGTTATTAACAAATTTCGAACAAATTAAACAGAGTCTAAAAAGATACAAGGAATTAGAAAAAGAGTTTCAAGAAGGTGTAGAAGGAAGAACAAAATTCGAAGTTTCGAATATGAAAAAAGAATGGGTAAAAATGAATAGACTTTATGAAGGTATTAAAAACATGACTGGATTCCCTAAGGCAATGGTCGTGGTAGATGTAAATTTCGAAAGAAAGGTATTAACTGAAGCGAAAAGACTTGGAATTCCTGTAGTTGCTATTGTAGATACAAACACAGACCCTGATTTAGTAGATTATCCAATCCCTGGTAATGATGACGCGATTAATTCACTTAAGTTACTTATAGGATTCTTAGGAAGTGCTGTGAAAAAAGGAAACGGTGGAAAAGGCATCAAACACGAATACGTTGATTATTCCACATACGAGGTTAAAATCCTTAAAGCGGAAGATAAAAAAGAAGAGTTAGTAGAAATTGGTGAAAAAGCGAAAGTTCAGGTCGTAGAACCTATGAAAGTTACATCAGGTAAAAAATCGGCTAATCAGAAAGGAATTTTAGAGAGTATTCAGAAAGAGCGTGAAGCAAAGAGACAAGTTGAGGCTTCACAAGAAAGAGAAGTATCTGCCAAATAATAATTTAATTTTTAACTGACTAAAATGGCATCACAATTAGATCAAATTAAAGAATTAAGAAGCTTAACAGGCGCCGGAATCAATAGTATCAAAGAGGCTTTGGATCATAGCAAAGGTGATTTCGAAAAATCATTACTTTACCTAAGAGAAAAAGGCTTAGCAAAAGCAGCCAAAAGAGCAGATAAAACTGCTTCAAATGGCTTCATTGCGCATTATATCCACGGAGAGGGTAACCTAGGTGTTTTAGTTGAATTGAACGCAGAGACGGATTTTGCATCCAGAAATGAGAAATTCAGAGAACTAGCTTTTAATATCGCTCTTCATATTGCAGCAGCAGCACCTGAATATATAAAGATTGATGATGTGCCTGCAGATATATTAGATAAAGAGAAAAGTGTTGCAAAAGCATCCATACCAGGTAATAAACCTGCTGAAATCCTTAATAAAATCGTCGAGGGTAGACTACAAAAATTTTACGAAGAGACAGTATTAATGGAACAGGTTTATGTTAAAGATGACAATAAAAAAATTAAAGATTTAGTCAATGATGCTGTTGCATCCATTGGAGAAAAGATTGAGATTGGGAAATTCTGTAGAATTAAAATCAGTGCACCTACTAATTCTTGCGGAATAAAATAAAATCTAGTATTAGATAATTTTATTCTCGACATGTTAAGATAAAACATAAATTTTTATCTGCGTTTAGATGAGAATCACAGTCGAACAAGCCGAACAAAAATTCAGTGAAGTTGCAGATCATCTGCAAAAAGAACTTGCATCAATCCGCGCTGGTAGGGCAAACCCTAAATTAGTTGAAGATATCGAAGCTACGGTCTATGGCCAAAAGATGCAGATTAAGCAACTTGCAAACATCACTGTAGCTGATCCCACATTACTGATTATTCAACCATGGGATAAGAACGCATTACCTGAAATTAAAAAAGCTGTCGAACAAGCAGAAATCGGGATAAATCCTATAAGTGATGGTGATACATTGAGATTACCAATTCCTGCTCTTACAGAAGAAAGAAGGTTGGAGTATGTGAAAATTATGAAACAAAAAGTTGAGGAGGCTAGAATCACCGTTAGACAAGTCCGAAAAGACGTTTTGGTTGGACTTGATGCTTTGAAAAAAGATAAAACTCTTACAGAAGATGATTACACAACAAAGGAAAAGCAACTTCAAAAAAATGTTGATAAATGGAATGAAAAGCTCGAAAAAATTGCAGAAGACAAAGAATCTGAATTACTAACTGTTTAATCACATGGATATTTTTATCACTTTTGTCCTTACAATCCTCATCTTTGGGGTTTTGGTTTTTGTACATGAGTTCGGTCATTTTATTGTTGCCATCAAATCTGGAGTACATGTTGATGAATTTGCCTTCGTCTTTGATCCAAAGCTGTTCTCAAAAAAGTGGAAAGGTGTTACATATAGAATTAATTCAATTCCCCTCGGTGGATACGTCAAGATGATGGGGGATATGGATGGTTCAAGTTTCAGAAGATACAGTTCTAAAGACACGGATTCTAAAGATAGAAAATTTGTAATGGACTTGTTATCA
>CALMQQ010000231.1 GCA_937871845.1 uncultured bacterium | reverse complement strand
AATTGTGGTTGGAGTAGGTACTGACGTCGCTGTGGGTGTCGGTGTTGGGTTAGTTACTGTGGTGATTGGACTAAGTTCTGACGTGTCTCCGTATTTCCCAACTCCTAAAACTTTAGTAGTAATTGCTGCTAAATCATAAGGTCTAGAGGGAAGTGCAGGGCAGTTAAGTGAGAAATCCTGGGAACCACTTCCTGCATGTGTAATTGTTGTCGTGCATACTAAACTGCTACCTTGTCCACAGACGGGATCTTCGTTTGGTATATGGAATTCAACTAGGTAATCACCTGCATGTGTATCTAGGCTATAGTTTATGGTTTCATCATTTACTGAAGTGATTTCAGGATAATTCTGGTAATTATTTGGTCCTATGTCTGTATCTCCTGCATCATTAGCTGTGGTGCCTGGGTAAATTCCAAGTGTAGGATCTAGTCCTAAATCAACTCCTGGTTGTGGAGATGTATGGAAATTACTGTTTATTATGCTGATTTCAGTGTCATTCCAGGGAATAAGGAAGCCTAATGTATCCGTGCTTTGTAGAGAATTACCGTCAAGCAGTATATTGGTATTTCCATTCTCTGGGAAGATTGCACTATCATAATCATAATTTTGGGCATCAGGATCATCATGACAGAAAAGATTATCAGAAAGTGTAATATTATTACTGCTATATGTTCCAAAACCATGTCCAAAAGAATTTGTATTATTCACACCTTTGGTATTTTTAATGAGATTGTTACTGATAATGTTCGTATCCGTAGTGCCATTTGCTCTGTAGAAATATATTCCGTGCCCGATATTTTCTTCAATAATATTGTTTATGATATTAACTGCAGAATAAGATTGATCTATGAGGACTCCAAAGTAACGATTGAATTTTATATAGTTTGGATTTTCACTTATCTTTCCAATATTAACTATTCCAGCATCGCTACTATGCACTGTTATCCCAGAATCGTCATTACCTAAATCAGTAGTGAGTCCTTGGTTTGTTCCGATATAATTTGCAAATATATCAATTAGTGAAGAGGAATTTGTAGTTTCAATATCTATCCCACCTGATTCTAATCCGAATCCCAATGGTAGGGAACCTCCGATAGTATTATTCTTAATTGTTATTAATCCGTCACGAATTCTAATGTTCGAACTTCCGTTGGAAATAACATTGTCTACATTCCGATTTGTGCCAACATAGTTATTATTTATTATTGCTGTTTCTGTAGCAGTTGGGTCGTCGTATACCAATCCATAATAACCAAATCCTGAGATTATGTTGCGTTGCGAAGTCAGGTCTCCTCCAACTGTTACAGTTCCTTTGGGGTCGTCAATCACAACGCCTGTTGAGCCAGGACTTGCAAATATGCAAGATGTTGAGCCAAGGTATGCAAGTGCCGAGGAGCCATCCTTTTTAACTCCGAGGTGATTCCCCTGGATAGTTGTTGCGCCTGTTTTTAGTAGTGATACTGCAGGAGTAGTACCCGTACTACAAGCTACAATATTACATGAGCCGGAACAGTTTCCAAGTTCTAGAGTATTTGCTCCACCAAAGTTTACTGTTGGAAAAGATGAATTGATATCATCTCCACTGATATAAATATGAGACAGTCCGCTGAGATTCTCTGGAGCATTTTGTCCAGATTTTTCAACTCCAATATAATTGTTTTCAATATCTACAACAGGAGAAGATGAAGTTGTAGTTTGTAATATTTCAATACTTCTTTTGTCCAACCTCGAACCTATGAGGTTTCCTCCTGTGAGTGTATCTCCAATCGTAATATTTCCAATAGAGTTCTGTAAAAGAATTGCTCTCGAATCTGATGGAATGGAAGTAGTACCGTCAGGTTCGAAATCGAAGACATTACAGAGAATCTCTAGATTGCTGATTCCTTCTGCGAAAACTGAATGATTTAGCATTCCGTTCATCACAAGACCTTGTATTACACTATCACCAGCTCCGGAATTAAGTGAAAAACCTTCATATAAATTGGCACCATTGATTTCAATTTGAAGAGCCCAATCACTACAAGATGAAGTGCTTTGTGAGGTGCCATCAATTATTATAGGGGATATTATTTGAGGTAGGTTTTGGTTTAGATTAATAGTAAACGGTCCAGTTCCGGAGATATTAAAATCAATATAATCAACTCCCGCAATGGAATTTGCCTCATCGATTGCAGCCCTAAGTGTACAAGGTCCATCTCCTATTGAATCGTCCGTGTCACAATACCCATCACCTACAAGGAAATCTCCTGAATCTGAAACACTATCCACAATAAATGTCGATAATGCTGTTGTTCCTTGCTGTTGGTTGCGAAATAAGGGAAGTTGGGAACCTACAAATAATGCGAAATTAATTAAAATTATTATCGATGATATAAATGTAACAGCAAGAGTAGGGTAGTATTTGGAACGAAATGCTTTTTTATCCAGGTCCTGTTGAGTAATGTTTTCATCTGTTGGTTTACCAAAAAGAATTAATAATAATGTTAATGCAATACTACTAGTGAATTCCAATCCTACCCATTTTATTCTACTGAGTATTGTTTTCGGGAATGCCTCACCTGTAATACTTTTTAATAATAAGTCGTCTTTATTTCCATTGCTGAGTATAAAATTTCCAATCCGCTCAATCAAATTACGAGCATTACTTGTTTCCGAAGTCCCTAGAATTTTATCAATAGTTTGTACAATTAATCTAAATGAACCTTTTTGATTTTTACTAATTACATGGAAATTGTTAGGGAGTTTGAGATCCGATCTATTTTCTTCGTGTAGAACTATAACATTGATCCCGCTCTCCTGAAATTTAGGGTTCTGTGCAAAGTAATCCAGTACTTCTCTCCCTGAGTATTTAGGGAGTGTTGTGTCGACAATAACTATGTTGGGATTTGTAATGTAAACATATCCAAGTCCTTCGACGCCGTTATCAGTTGAAAAGATATTTAAATCAAAGGAATCATTCCGAGATAACCGCGTCAGAAAAATCTTGATAACTTGACGTATTGCGAAATTGTCGTCTATTATGACGATTTTTTTTGTCATTTAATTTATGCATACATACTTAATATCATAGACTAAAATGATTGATGGTTAAAGGTTTAAGTTAGCTAAATGGGGAAAGAATAGCTTGGTTATTTGCATTCAGTGATGCAAATTTTCTCATGTATATTTTAATGTTTACTTTTTGTTTGTCTTGTATTGTAAACTTCAACAGTTTGCCACCAAGCTTATCTTTCACAATGTTAGGTGTATCATCCGAAGGGAATATGTAACCATTAGCTGAAGCTTTGATGAAGTAATCTCCCGGTTCTAGAATGAACGAATACCTACCTTGACTATCTGTGATTGCAATATCAATCTGTCTCTCATCATCAAATATTCTAACAATAGCTCCGGTAACTGGAAGTCCACTAGAAATATCCGTTACTTGTCCAGACTCTTTATCTTTAAAGAAGTAGAAGACGAACATCAATACAAATTGGAAAAGATAAAGCGAAAGAATCACATAGTTTAATAAAGTAAGGTGATTCGTTATTGCAAAAAGGGTGTAGACAAAGCCAATTGAAAAAATCGTGGTGTTCAAGACGAAGAGATTGTTGCTGATTTGTTTTTTCAACTTGTAGAAAGTCCATCGAAGACTAGAGTTAACATCATCACGGGTTTTAGCAGAGACCTCGAAATCTTTAGAGATAATCTCCCCATCATAACCAACTTCTATGTCAGACACAAAGTCGAGATAATCTGAATGCGAGATGAAGACTTGATACTTCCCTTTGTTTGCAGAAAAGCCATATTTCCCCTGAAGATCGGTAGTTTGAGTTGATATGGTTTTACCATCTTGAGTAAGAATCATTCTTGCGAAAGCGACAGGTGTACCAGTGTTTTTGTCGAAGACTATGCCCCAGGGCTGTTTTGACTTTCTTTTCCAGAACCAAGTTAGAGCATGGAATAGGATTCTTGGTTGTGATGCTGCAGTAACAATAGCAGGAGCCATGTATGCAAGGACGTTTGTAGTTGATATACCAGCGAGTGCAGTATTTTCACCAATAAATCTCAAGGACAAGTAGTAATTAAAGTTATCTGTAATTGGTTTGATAGTTTCTGCGACAGTTAGAGGGGCTGCAACAATTGGAAGTAGAGGTGATGACTCACTAGCAAGTTGTTCCAATCTTTGTGTAATGCTTTTCGCAACGGACTTCACTACAGGATGATTTACTACAGACTCCTCAGGCATAGCATATGTATTTTTAGGAGAGAAGTCGCTGAAGAAACCTTCATTATTTGATTCAGAAATTAATACAGTCGGGGTAGGGCTATCTACTTGAATCACAGGTGTTAAAGTTGGTTCTTGTGTGACGATTAAATCCGTCGGAGCAATTGTATCCAAAACTTCTTCGACAGTAGGACTTGGAATGACAGCTCCTGCAGTGGGGGTAAAAGTTGGGACAAATACAGGTGCGCTAATAGGTGTCGGCATACTAGTTGACGTTGGAGTTGGGACAGGAGTGTTTGTTGCTGTTGGTATTGGAGTATTTGTTGGTGTCGGAACTGGTGTATTCGTAGCTGAAGGAACTGGAGTATTAGTTGCAGTCGGAGTTGGAGTGTTCGTTGCTGTTGGCACAGGTGTATTTGTCGCAGTCGGTACTGGAGTATCAGTAGAAGTTGGAACAGGAGTATCTGTAGCTGTTGGGACTGGTGTTTCTGTAGGTGTGGGTGTATTTGTTGGACCTGGATTGTTTAAGGTCACAATAGGGCTAAGTTCCGAGGTGTCTCCATATTCGTCCGGTGCAAGTATTAATGCGGAAAGTGCAAATATATCGAAATTACCTACTGGTAGACCAGGACAGCTTAAGCTGTGGGATTGACTACCTCCCGCATGGGATACATCCCCTGAACAAGCAAGACTTGATAGTGTAGAACAACTTCCTGCATCAGGAATATGGAATTCGATACGATAATCTCCTGCATTTGTGTCAAAATCAAACTCAATATCACTTCCAACTAAACTGAAGTTATCCGGATAATTTTGACGATTATTAGCTCCTGTATCAACATCACCCGCATCATTTGCGGTTGGACCATCATCATTTAAATCTATCGGAATTTCGATACTTTGCGCGAAAGCATTATGTGTAAAGCTATTGTTGACGGAAGTACCGATTACTTCTATTGAGGTATCGTTTACACTACCGAACTTATTGAGAGAAAATTTGTTAAGGTTTGAATTGTTAATGAATACTTCTCCGCCTGAGGTGTTACAGATCGTATTGCTCGTTATCTCATTTGATGATCCCGATACGGTCATGCTAACAGTGTTTTCATTGAATTGGTTGCCAGAAAAAGAAGTATTGTCATAATCTAAGTGAACTGCGGAGAAGTTATAATTGAAATTATTATTAGTTACAGTAGAATTTGAAAATAATACTAATGCATAATCAAAATCAGACGTATACGAAAAATTATTATTTGTAATAGTCATAGGAGCTTCACTTCTAATTCCATAAACATTACCTAAATCAATGTCGTCAACTACACCGACTCCGATTCTATTGTTATCAAAGACAATCCCTTCAAAAGCATGTCCTTCAAAAGATAGGTTTGTATTATTGAAAGGCATTTGATTATCTGAGATTGTATTTCCGGATATTTCGATTGTCGAATTTCCCCAGTACCCCTCTGTCTGATCTCCTGTGGTAAAGTAAATTCCCGTACCATTACCTGCTGGGGATACACCATCTGCATCCAGACCAATTATATTATTTGTGATTTCTAAAGGACCGATAGTATCGTTATAACCTCCGTGTA
>CALMQQ010000230.1 GCA_937871845.1 uncultured bacterium | reverse complement strand
GATCGGCGGCGATACATATAGTATGCTACTGCACATGCCACGATTAAGAATATAAAAATTCCTATTAATATCATAGTTCGAGTTGACATCGGAGAGAAGCTGCTTTTCACAACTCTTCCCATCAATGGCCATTGGCTATTTTTCTTGGGTCCATACAACATCTTATCATTTGTGTTCAAATACATATCTCCTTCTTGTCCAATATTCATAGTAGGTGTGATGGTCCCATAAATTAGCATATTGTTCATTGCTGGCAGAAATGGCATTGGCCATACTCCCCAACCTGTTTGATTTGTGGTAATAGCGATACCATTGCCCCAACCTCCGCTAGTCTTTGGCCCAAATATTCGTTCAGAAGACAAACTAATAAAAAATTCACCTACATTACCATCACTAGATTCTGGATTATAATTACCCACGATAACTTCAGTGTTTATTCCAATTTGCAAAGGAAGTTGATGACTATGAGTTGGCCAGTAGTTACCTTCCCGAGGACCATAAAGTTTATTGGTCAGAGTGTCGATATAGAAAATAGTACTCGGGTCAACAGATGATGTTGGAGGACCCGTTCCACGGATGGCGATCTCGCTCATTTTTTTACTACGCCACAATGTATCAAGTATTTCGACAATACATCTTATGCGTCGATTTATCATAAATTGGGTGCCAAATAGCGTTTAAATTTGCTACACATTGAGAGCTCCAAGGTACTGCAAGTGGCCCATTAGCAAGATAAGAATCCCAATCATAATCGTCAGGGAATGAAGTGGGAGAACAATTTCGGCTCCACCATTGCGGAGAGGGTTTTAATGTTACATCACATTCTGATCTAAGTAACACACCATGGTTGTCTGTATTATACCCCTTAACGCAACCAAGATTAGGAAAAGACCATTTCGAACCTGACATTGTAAAGTTAGCAACTTCAGCTTCATTGTTAACTAATGTTGCCATGACTCCATCAGGGCAAGGATTGTTATGAACACAGGTGATAAACTGATCGAAAGTAGTCAAATTTATACAACCCGGGGCTGTTATCACATTGGCTAAAGCATTACCAGATATAACACATGAAAACGCTGTGTTAGAATTAGCAATGCTACCAGACCCCTGATTTCCTTCAATAATTAAGATATTATTACCTACTGTATCATCAACTTGGCCATTCTGGCTAAATTCAGTTATCACAGAATACTCAAAATGGTTTGATATGTAACTGGGGCATTTAGGGTAGGTTAAGCAACGACAGGGTGTGTTTAAGCTCTGACATTGTCCTGTTCCGCTAGTAGATCCATCACCAAGTTCAGCATATAGTGTTCTTTTATCTGTACATAACCCGATAGGATTACAGACTTCATTAGCTGGATCATAAATAATTCGATCTAGGTTCGAGCCGGAAGCAGCACATCTCTTGACTCCAGTTGTCATATTAGTGGCACAATATCCTACGGGACATTGGAAGAAAATATTAGTCGCATTAGTATCTGTCCTAGCTTTGGTGACAGCATATGACAATATAGACACAATACTTAGAATGATCACTATAGCGCCGATTAATATTAACATCTAATATCACTTACAGTAATATGATTTTAACTTGCAATACAAGTTAAATCTGGAGAGTCATTGTCTAGTTAGACTTGAACAGACGGAGCCCAATGAAACATACGATCAGATTTATCTTTCTCTGATATAACATCGGCGTGTATAGAGTCGCCTGTTTTCGAACGTCCATAGATGATCGGCTCATAACCACCAATAGTGCCGATGGGAGTGAAATATGAATGTAAAGTATGTCCGTTAGCTTTCAGTGCCTCCTCGATAACAAGAAACACGGCGTCATAAATACGTCTAGCGTCTTCTATATTGAGGGTATTTAATGGCCGATGAGGGCTAATCTTCGCTAAATACAAGATTTCTGATCGCATGTAGTTACCTATCCCAGAAAAATACTTTTGTTCAACAAGAAAATCAACAATGATCTTGTCGGCCTTGAAACGCTTGTTTCTTAGCACTGTGTAGAACTGCTCGAAGGTAACATTGTCTTGTAACCATGAAGGACCCACATCTTTCATCAAGAAATCATATTGTTTGATATCAGTTGCTATTGATAAAAGCCCAAAATGTCTTGAATCGGCATAAATCAAAAATTGGGTAGGTTTGTCATCAGACCGATCTGTTAAAGACGGGTCTAATATCGACTTTTTCTTCAGGGTAAAGATGAAAGATACGTGTGGATACTTCTTAGCTTTATCGTAATCGTCTAGTAAGATCCAATGGCCTTCAAGTCCAAGACTCGATACTATCACAGGGAATTCACTACCAACAATAGTAAAGATCACTTTCTTCCCGTATGGTATCACCGAGCCAAGCTCCTTTCCAATCATTGCTTCTAAGTTCAACGAACTAGACTTTCCATAATATTTAGAGGTACGTTCAACACTAATGTTCTCAATAATGAATTCTTGATCACCAATGATCTCATTGAGAACATCTGCGATAATCTTTACTTCAGGGCCTTCTGGCATCTGTTGTTTATTAAAGTTCACTTTATGTTTGATTAGATTCTAATCAAACTTATTGCCATATCAATACTAGGAAGATCTTCACGCTGCTAAAAATGTGATCAGGATCATTCAGAATCATCGTCATAATCTTCCGTTCCAACAACAGTTTGATGGCTAAAGGGTTCTGTCTTAGCCTTCACACAGAACACTAATGGTAGTTCCAAATTCATACTCTGAAACATCTTGATCACATGGTATAACAGCGATTGAGTAATGATACATTTCCTCGAATAAGTATACACACGAACTACATCAGCAAAAGTGAACGGATGTCGAAGCATAAAGTGGATAAACTCTACTTCGATAGATGACATATACACGAAAATAGCTGCGCATTCAGAGATGTCTCTCAATTTCTTCACAGCTAAAGATTCTTGACCTGTTTGTCGGAATTCATCAAAAGTCATTTGACGGTAGTGCGACTCACCGAATACCTTCACTGGACTAGACATAATATCTTCGATACTAAAGACGACCCCTATTGTGTTCTGGGTTTTAGCCTTACGATATTGATTGATTCGGAATATCGAATTCTTTGTCATTGCAACTGGAAGTTGTTCGGGGTCTTGTAAGATTCCTGTTCTAACAGAAACTTTGAGGAGTTCGAGATGGTATTCGCCAATACTTTCGTAAGGATCATTTACCCCCATCAAATCAATCCAGTAAACGAAGTAATAAGGATGTTCAACTAAAGGTTGAAGAGACATAAAGCACTGATTTTGATATTTGCATTTTATGCAAATACTTTTCACAGTTTATAGGCCTATTTGCGAAACAATCTATTGCTCCACGATGAAGTGAACCTTGCTCCGATCACTCGTCATGATATAGATATCATCATTGCAATTTCTCAAATCGAAGAGACCACTCTTGATGTGGAACTCAGCTCCAGGGAAGCACTGCCCGGTCGTAGTTGTGCCAGAGCCGCAAGGACCGCATGGGGTTCCAGTAACTGAGCCACCGCATCCACGGCCAGTAGAACGCTGGCTCAGGAGATGGCAGATAACAACGGCGGCAATAAGCGCGACAATAGCCCAAACGATCTTATTCATTGATTAGAACAACAACAGTACCTTTTGGAATAATGATAAAAAAGTAACACGATGACGATTGTATCAGAAGTCACTAACTTCTGTGATAGTAATAGCAAAGTCGGGTGGATCCTTCTTGGGATTTTGGCGTTCTTATTCCTAATTTATATTTTCATGCCATGTGTATTCGACTGTTTTTCTATTGAGAACATTTGTGGTTTATTCAAATGGCTCTGGGGATGGTTGCAAACACTGTATAATGAAGTCTTTGGATCTGATTGTGTTACAGGCTGTGGAGACTGTGGTGCCACTGAAAGTGGCGAGTGTGGATGTGAAGGTAATTCGGGATGCGATGGCACCGGAAATAGCGGCTCCGGTGGTTTTGGAGGAAGTGTTCGCGGTCAAGGAAACATTGTTGTCAATCTCCCTGCTGTTAATGTAACGGTCAATGGATCTGGTCAAGATCCTAACCCGGCACCATTACCCCCAATCATTATTCCACCTATTTCGGTTCCTGCGATATATCCATCTGGATCCGGAGGAGGCTGTGGCGGAGGCAGTTACAACAGTGGCGGTGGGTGTCAAAAAAACTCGTGTGTAACTGATAGCGTTTCTGTATGTGGAAAAAATTATGCAATCACATACATGCCCGGTCAAATCAGAGTATATGATTCGTTAGGAAATATAATACAAACTATTACCCACAACCTTGATATATTGCGAAGTATTCGTTACGAAAATGATAAGTTTGTCGTAGAAGATGCTAATTCGCATGAATTTGCAGGCGTGATTGTTAATGGTGCAATTAACTTTACAGCTTACCCCTAAGCCGTTAGTAAGCCCATAAAAGACTAGGCTAAGAGTATTATCATACTTAAAATTTTAGATTCAATAAAAGCCCAATAACCGAGTGAACAAAAATTATGGGAGTCTAAAAATACAATGTGCGGTTCTGGTTCTTGCGGCGGTTCTGGAGGCTGTGGCTCAGGCATGGTTTCCCCTCTCGTGATCAATCCTATCGTTTCTAACCCCGATCTTGCTGGAAAGTACTCGTTTGAAACAAAGGTCAAGAAGTCACTCAACGGTGGTTCGACAGAAAATGTTTATACGGGTTCGGTCAGCACCACGGGTACATCTGCAGATAAGACTCTAGCTTTCCAACAGTCACTTGTGCCTGTGGTTGGTAACCTTATTCGGGCTCTCGTTTCCAACACTTATACGGATCCTTCAACACCTTTGACGGCTGGTAACATGGCAACTCTGACGACTTTCAGGACGTACTTCGTCCCATCTCCTTCTATCCCTTTAACAGCTGATCAGGCTAAGATGTATCACATCATCGATAACCTATATCAGGTGTTCCGAACTGGTGGTTCTCACGCTGGCGCCGACCCTGCTTCAGCTGCCGGCGCAGATCTTTGCGCTTCGGCTGGTGGGCGATTGTTCGTAGCGGAGGTGGCGACTTGCCTGTTTTGCGCGAAGCTGATTATGGCTTAAATATCATGATAGCAGCTTGAAGAACATAGCTATAGCTATGTTTACATAGCTATGTTTACATAGCTATGTTTATCGATATAACACGCTCGTTTCTTACCCGGTATCATCGAGAGAATGTCTAAACAATAATCATAAAGTTTCAACTGTCATCAAGATCTTTGTTTGTAAGTTTGAATTTGACCCGACAATTATAAACATCATATTAATGAACATTGATATCTGACATTCGTGATTTTGATTGACATCTCTTGATGCACAAATACAAAAAGAACCCTAGTGTACACAAAAATGTCACAGAAAGGGTCTTCTCGTTTCCTGAAAGAACTAGGAATTAACATTACAATCGAGGAGATTGCGGATAGTTATTCGAAAGAAAAGAATCGTTCGAGTTCTTTGATTCGTCCTTTACAATCAGTTTATGATCAACAAATTGCCGTAGAAGACAGAATACTTCGTGATGAACGTTGGTGTCCACCAATGCCAAATCATTCGCCATTACTTATCAACTTTGAACAAATACAGAAGTATATATCGAAGAAAAACTCTCGAATGATGCATGCTAGAGCACTAGAAGTATTGTCTTGTGTAGCTAATAATATTATCAGTCTCGATGCACCTGCGGCTCGAAGCCATACATCGTTGTTCAGAAAGTTTTTAACTAATGTTCGATTGATTGGTGCACCTTCCGAACGTGGTTATGCGATGGTAGCAGATTTGGCTGATAAGGTTGATGATGCCTTCGTTATTAAGGTACAGCGAGACGCTGAACAGGGGAGTAATTTTTCACGGTACACAATGCGGCATGAAGTGATTGTTGGACTGATTCTAAATCAGCTCCGAGCTATTATTCCCAATTTTGCTTACGTTTTCGGTAGTTTTGAGTGTGGAAGCCCAATTCTTACTGTTAGAGATTCAAGTTTTTCAGTTGAAAGTGACGCCGTTAAGGCAGTTGATCCAAAGCGTTCAATGGAACCTCGAATAGAATCTTGGTGCCGAGGCGGAGAAATCCAGACATACGCTATCTATGAAAACATCAGGGGTGCTATTAGCCTTAAAGAGTATGTGAAAAATTGCACTTCTCAACAATACATGGATATCATAATCCAAATAATGTACGCTTTAAAGATCGCATATGAACGTGTTGGGTTTACTCATTACGATCTTCATAATGATAATGTGATGGTAAGAAATTATGATCGAGACGCGTTCTATATCCCATACGAAGGCGATTATGTCTTTGCTTCTAAGATTGCAACAATTATCGATTTTGGTATGAGCCATGTTAATTACACAATTCCAGAGACTGGTCGTGTTATCAGTCTCGGGATTAAAGAGCCTGATGGTGCTCGAGGCAATGCGGGAGTGCTTCAGTATGGTATCTACATGGATCGTCCTAATCCAATCATAGATTGTTATAAGATTTTGTGGTGGACATTGTACACAATGCTAGAGCATAATAAGAAGGTTTATATGGAGATGCGAGAGTTAATGAGATATTTCCACAAGACTGATTCTTTTGACTCTATTTTCGTTAACTATCCCGAACATATCTACGGGATTGTACCAACATTCGGAACAAAGATCCTCACTGAACAGAGTTCCAAGTTTAGCTACAACGAGTTTATTCGTTTCTGCCGTGAGTACTGTGATTATAAGGGGCTTGATGATCCTGTTGTGCGCGCTGAAGATCTTCCGCCGGAAGCTAAGGCAGACGTTCTCGTTTGTCGGATGGCTTGCTTTACCAACCCAGTGTTTACAGAAGATTCATCAACAGCTATCATTGATACGGCGGAAGAGATGAATGACTTATTCGAACCTATTATGATCAGGGCCGCTGATATTAGGTATAAAATCAAGAGCGCATCTGATTCTCATAAGAAGAAGCTGCAAACAATGCTTGATGATCTTACAGAGTCTTTCCTCAAGCTGAAGAAACAGTATGGCCCAAAACTAGATGGCATCCTGAAAAGATTTGTGACAAGTATTAACGATCAGATCGCTGGTTTGAAGCCTATCGAGTATATCCGAATCCCTGAACGCAATCCAATGACAATCTTTGAACCTGAGATATTCATGATGTTGAATACGCAGTTGCGTATTGTAAGTACGCATCTTGACACAATGGACTCAATTAAAAATAATATCGAAATAGTCGATAATCTGAAGTGGATCTTTGATATTGAGTCAGGTTATGAGCCTAATATCTCAATGTTCAAGGCTAAAGATTCTCGAGAAAAACTTAAGGGTTACGTGAATAACGACCTTGTGTTGTTGAAGCGTACTTTCCGAGACTTCGATCTTGATAAGTTTACAGGCCTCGGAGAGCTGTTGTTACATGGCTACTCTAATTTGTTTTACTAAATTAACCAATGGTTAATTTCTAAAGAACAGACACTATTTCAATATCATATTTGGTATTAATCGTTCTATACCACCCAAGAAAGACGAAACAACAGATGTTAAAGGCATCTGTTCTAATTTAGGGACACTTCTATCGGATGTCCAATATCTCTGTAGATCATTAACCCAATGAATAGACATTTTTGGAGTCCACCAATATTTTCGACGAATATCATATACTCCCCCGTCGTAAAGAGTAGATGGCGTCCAAAAATTTAAATTTTTGAATGATTGTATTACAGAGACGTAATTCAGATTAATGCAAACAACATTAGCAGTGACGATATGTAAGTATTCAGTATTATAAGTCAAGAGTTCGCCAAGAACTTCTTGTAAACTTCTGATGTGTGCTCCACCATTACATAATTTAACTTCAGAGAAACTATCTTTGGGTAAATGACCATGTAGACATACGAAAATAACCTCAGCATTCTCGGGTATATATGTAATGAATTTTATGAGAGATTCGCGAATTTGAGATGTAATGTTGCTGCAATCAATGACGACAACATTGTATCTCTTTAATTGCCAATTAGATGACTCAGTCATTTTTTACACAGATTACACAACATGTTGTGTAATCAATAACTACTTGTTATTCTAGATGCCATAATTTCACGGAACATCTTTCGATAAGTATCATTCTTCCATGTAGGAATCGTTAGATAGATATTCAGGATTTGTAGATAATCTTTGTAAGTCGGTACTTCAATATAATCTTCGGCTACTTCATACAATGTAAATCGCCAAATCGAATACTTCAAGACCTCAGTAATCATCGTCTCCTCAAACTGTTCGGCCGCAATTCCGTGCTCAATGGTCCTATATCCTTCAGGGAAGAATTGGTTCCATAGACAGACAGTATCAACCACACTGTAATACTTATGAGCAATGAACAAACAGGTGTACAAATACAATACTGTCTCGTCTTTAGTCAAATATCTTCCAACATCTGCGCCACGACTTGGAGGAAGTGACACTTGATTGTCTTTCGCCCAAGTCAAGTAACGCTCAAAGATTTCAAGCCCATGAAATATTACGGGGTAAACTCCAATGTTTTCTTCCTTAAAAGTCTTAACGAAAGATTGAATGATTTCCTTAATCCATCGTCGCTCCGGGAGATAATCAAGTGTTACTCTCTCAAGTTCTATACCAATTACAGGGAAGTTCTTCCGAACAGGATCAATAAGCTCTTTCCGAACAGGGTCGAAGAAACGCTTACTCAGCGCTTGTGTTGCTGAGATGCGTTCTCTTGGATCCATCTTTAAGAGTCCTTCTAGTACTTCTCTAAAATCATGACTTTCCTTGAACAGCTTCTTTGATGTTGTTTCTTTCTGAAGATTCAACATATCTTCGGTTGGAATCTTTTGGCCTAACTTGAACAGGGGATTTCCAGTCTTTAAGAAGTACATGATACATCCTAACGCCCAAAGATCAACTTGACTAGAGTAACGTCTTTTGGAAAATATCTCAGGAGCCCTGTAAATAAAGGCTGTCACTTCAAGTTCTGGATACGAATAGTTCATGGCAATATCACACATTCCAAAATCACAAAGTGCTACTCTGCCTGTGTCTTCATCGTATAGGATATTATCAGGCTTTAAATCTCGATGGACTATTCGATTGATGTGCATATATTCAATAGCAACCAATAGTTGAGCCATAATACGCCTAACTTCATCAATAAGTAATCCTCCTTTTTTACCGATAAAGTTCTGAAGTGTTGTCGGAATGTATTCCATAACGAGTGATATCTTTTCCATAATCTTAACATCTGTTTCTTCCACTTCCTTAGTTGGTTGAGAAATAATAACTTCCTCGAGTTTGACCATGTAGGGATGACCTTTCATACGATGCATCACATCCATCTCACGAAGGTTTAACATCCAGACAGGCTTCGTGTCGTAAAAGCATCTCTTTATAGCTTTACCATTACTGAGATACACATTACCGAAAGAACCATCACCTATTTTTTTCATGAACCCCGATGGTCTTTTTTTATGTGAGAAAATTTACTCGAGGGTTATAATTAAGAGACGGTCAAAAAGATAACGAAAAATATAACACTATAGATTTTTTGATGGTACACTTGGATTTGTAAATTCAAGAACATTGGTGTTCTTAAGTTTTTGAACTTTGATTCATAGATATTCCTATGAATTCTGCGAATAATTATAAGTGATGGGTCCATAAACACATCTAAAACATAGTCAAAAATTAGGCATCATAGCCTAGACACAACAAGCAACAGGCTTGTAGTCAAATAGCACGAACCGCCTTAGCGAGGAGCGCAGGGGAGGCGGCGAGAGCCTTAGCAAGATTGATCTTCTTCTCGAGCTCGTCTCCTTTGACCTCGACACCCGAGATCAACTTCCTCAACTTGTCATCGTCCCCTTTCGCTGTGGGGGTCCCGAGACGGTAGACGCTGGGGTTCCACAAGACGTCGAAAGGTTGACGAACCTTCTGAACGCAAATCGCATCGTAGAACACATCAACGACGGCAGGAATTCGCGCAACGGCAAACTCCACATCAGCCTTGAAATGGGGCGACACAGCATAGGAGAATAACCCTCCCATAAGTCCGAAGAGACGCACGCTGTAGGAATAGCTCACTGAAGTAAAAGCCAGAGGAGCATCCCATGCGGCCCTGAAGGATTCGACAGGGCGTAGCGGCTCATCAACAGGATTCAAATCCTCCATCTCGAACAGACCGAAATGCGTCGTTGTACCGCCGCACGCGAGCTGATAGTTGTACTGGATGTAGCTCTCGATCAGCTCGCGAGGGAATTCATCGCAGAGATTACGCTCGGTACCAATCAAGAAATCGAGGGGCACAGTAGCTGAACCCACACGCCCTGTCCCGCTTAAGATGCGTTTCCACACATCACCAAGGGACTGGAGCACCTCAGGCTTGTTCTGCGTCACGAGCATACGCCATCGTGCCGCCGGGGACTCGTACAAAACCGAACCATCGTATGACAAGACCGATTCACCACCATACATCATCTCGGGAACGAGCGTTCCGTCGGGACACGGCTGCAAACAGTCACGCACATACCCTTTCGCAAGGATCGCGTTGGCAGTCTCGGAGTCAACGAAGGGGGTCGCGTAAATGCCAGGATAGGCAGTCGGACCAGCGACAGAGAAGACTTGGGAAACATCACCAGCGAAGCGCGGGAACAAGAGGTTCAGTGGCTTGGTAGTAGCGTAGTGCGGAATCGATCCAGAGTAAAGAATCAACTCATCCCAAAACTGAACCGTAACGTTCTTGCGACCCGACACCAACGTGAAAACATGGGTGTGATTGGGATGCGAACGAGCCAACGTTCCATCGATCAGCGAGAGAGACGCTTCGAAGTACCCACCGAACTCTCGTCCAGACGAGAAGTTGCCTTCCACGAAAGCGTTCACGGCAGCAGGGGGCTCGCCGGTTACGCTGACGCATGTGTCGTTAAACGAGCTCACTTCAGCGTACATAGAATCGATCGCTGCCATAAAGGCAACAAACGACTTCCGCAGAGCGACGAGCTCGGGTTCGCACGACTTGATCGCCTTAACACCCTGAGGCTTCGCATTCTTGCACGAATCCTTGTACCGAGCCGGCTGCGTGAACGCAGCATTGGCGGCAGCACGAAGGGCTTCACCAGCATCACTTACGGCCTTGAGAGCTCCAGAGATAGAATCTCGCAGAGGGGACAGACGTTCGTTGTTCCGAGAAATAAATTCTTCAAGACCAGCAAGCATACCCGTCACCTTTACAGACTCATCTTGGGCGATGTCCGCGATGTAATTAGCGTAGTACTCAATACCACCGAGCTTCATCAGAAACTCCGTCATACTGACATCATTAGCAACCTTACAATCGTACAAATCACCAAGCTCACCGCACCACTCACCGATCGAGTACAAGACCTTCTCGGTTTGAGTGTGGGGGTCGAAGAAGAGACGCGTGCGAAAAGACGCTCCGCCGAACTGAACACGAAACAATGGAGGTAAACCCATCGTCGTAGGACCGCTGTCAGTGTCAGTGACGGCGCCGACGCATACCTTGTAGGCGTGAGACGTTCCCGGGATAACCGGCGTAAACTCGTAACCACTCCAGCTGTAAACAGCTCCCTGGAGGGCAAGAATCTTACGCTTGTCTTCTTCCGCCAGACCGTCGGCCGCTAAGTTAGCGTTGATGGCTTCCGGATGCAGCGTGACAGTGAAGAGTCCTTTGTTCGCCTTCGACTCCTTTATGTGAAAGTAGTCTTGGCGCGCGGCCCTCTCGGGTTCGGTTTTCGGGGGAGTCATACGGAGACCAAACCCGAGAACATGGAACGCGAGATTCTCCGGTGTAGGATTCCGAACTGGGGCGACAGAGGCGTTGGAGTGAGGGAACTTGGGGACGGCAGAGTCGGGGGCGGCAAGAGCCTGGGGGGCAGCTGAGGCTGCGGGGTTGCTAACAACCAGGGTTGTGGACGGAACCACATCGCTCTGGTCTACCGCCGTATGCTTTCCGACGGTTTTCATAGCGGGGTGCCTGGGTTGGTTACCGGGCTGGCGGGCAGAGTGCTTTGGAGGCATGAAGCTTCACAAACAAACTACAACGTGTTATGAAGTTTTGCCAGAATCTGAAAAATTCACTTTACATTGGTATATGCATGAAAATTTTATTTCTTATTGGATAGTAGGGATCTTTGCTACATTGATAATTGTATTCAGTATAATATTTAGTTTTTTCAAATATCCTTCTAACGCAAATCCAAAAACTGTGAGTTCAATAGCTCAGAGTGGTGTACACCTTGGATTATTTGGGATCTGTACTGCTAATACAATAGAATGTGACGAGTCTTTAATTTGCGATGTTTACAATTCTAATACCGGTCAAGGTATCTGTAAGAAAGCCTTAGGATCCCAATGTGAAGATATCTTTGAATGTGTCAATTCGGCAAAGATATGTGTACAGAATCCTACAGCGAAGTTCAAAACTTGCGAAGTCAGTACTGTTGGTGGGATAGGTCAATATCCAGGCACTAATGGTTGTGATGCAGGGTTGGAAAAGGATCCGGTGGCAGGGTTATGTTTACAATCGTTGGGACAAGTATGTGCTCTTGATTCCAGTTGTATTTCTGGTAATTGTTTCAATAGTATTTGTTCTGCCAAGTTAGGAGAGGGACAGAAATGTTTACGGGATGCTAATTGTATTACCAATTTCGGTTGCAATACTAATTATCAGAACAATGGAGTCATCAATGATTCCCATAAGATATGCATTAACTCAACAACAAAAGATTCGATAGTTCCTCGAAAGTTTTGTATTAGTAACAATGACTGTGCATCAGGGGAAGAATGTTCACCTCCATATGGCGTATGTCAAAACAATGCTATCAGTTCTCGAGCAAAACATGCTGCTTGTAACTCTAACTATAAAGAAACATGCGTTGAACACCTAGGCTGCGCTACATTGACAACTAGCGGTAATGGTCGTTGTGAACCATTGATACCCCGTTGGCCAACAACTGTTAATTGTACATACGATCCATCATTAGATACTGGTAGTGGATCATCGGTACCTGACGGAAGTTCTTGTCCTCGTCCAATGCGATGTTCAACTCAATTTGTATCTCCTTCAGCTGATGGATGTTTATTCCTGCCCAATTTCGCCTGTAGCGAAATTGATGGTTGTATCTACGGCAATTGTAATGCTCCTAGTACTGGTAGTGATGGAGGGACAGAACCAGTAATGGGTACGTGTGTAAGTACAGCTATAACAGAGTATCGCAATTGGAGATGGAATCCAATATCAAATGGTACAGTTCCAACATGGGCATCTGATAATATTACTGGAAGTGTTAGCACACCGCCAGGTTTATTTGACGGGGCTTCTACATTCCCGGCATTGACCGTTAGTTCTAACATCAGTACTGTTGTATATCAAGGAACTAATTACACATTCTTTCAACCACAAGTTCTTACATTTAACACTACCGGTGCTGATCCCGAGATATATCAACAAGTAGGTAAAAATGTCTTTGTTAAGATGGTATTCAATATTATCGATCAAACATCTCAACCAGACTTTGAAGCACAAGTGTTGTGTATTTTCCCTTATTTCTCAGAGCAAGCTGATCCAGGTGTTGGTGGATCACAAAATCCTCATCTTGGACTGGCTGTTAATATTAGAAGATCAGGTGGAGGTGTATTGGAAGGGGTGGTCTTTATGGCTACAACGCTGAATCCAACAGGGACATACGACTTATTGTTTCAAACTAACTCTTTTACATACATTCAGGCAGGTTACCCGAAATGGTTATCGAGAGTAAAAATATTTAAGAATTATATTGAGTTTGTAAATGATGATCCAGCAGTTTCAGGAAAAGCGTATTTTGGCGATCAGGCACAATCAGCTGTTGTTAATCATACCTTAAACCCAGGGGCTATAAGTCCTTACTATCCATTAATCATCATTAGCCCGAATTTCGTAACACCGGTGGCGTCTACAATATCTGTTATTGACATCCAACGGTATCGCGCTTCGTCATCTCCAATAGGTGATATAGTATGTTATTTGCGTTCGGATTTCATGCTATTAATGGTGCCGTCAGTAAGCAATCCAACAACAGAAGTATCGGTGTCGGCTAATGTTGATACATTTTCGATCGATCAAACAACTTCAGCTGTGTTCTATGTTTTTAAGCCTGATGCTTCTAATTCGGTACCAGCTATATCGGCACAATATCAATTATCGGCACATTTAGATAACAACTATTACATCCCATTTCCAGTTGGTAATGATGGGACTACTGGTGTTGTCACGGATGTTAAACATCTGATTGCTCACAACTATTACAACAGTGCTACAAATGGATATACAGGAGATTTGATATTACATACCAATACTATGACAATCTCCTAGGCAAGCTAAGCTAAGCTAAGCTAGTTTGTTTTAACAACAACGATAGTCATTACGAAAAACATCAGTATCAGGGATATTACCGATATCATCTAAAAAGGATGCTAACAAGAGTTTGCTTTTATTGGCCCAAAGATTATCGGAATGGTAAAACACAATTTGGAGATGTTCTCATCGTTACTGAAATTGTCACGGCTGCATCAGGGTCTCCCATCAACAATATCTTTAATTCCACAGCTTTTGGTAAGAGCCTGTTAGAAGGCCCTAGATGTCATTTCTATTGGAAAGATATCAATACTAATGCGGTGTATGATACTATTCCAGTTATGATGTTACCTATTGTTGTTAAGATTATTGCTTGTCCAGCCATTGATGTTATCATCTCTTCTGACACTAATGCATCAGTACCTTCGGTCACGGATTATCATCTAAAATATTTCCTAATCCCTACTTACAAGCAGCTAAAGTGTGATTTAGATCGTCAATTCCAAATACGATATAATATCCCTGATTTAAGTCGAGTTAACGAGAAGATAATCGAAGAAGATTATCGGGAAGAGCGAAAGATGATCAGTCTGTAATCCATGGATTACAGTTAAACTCTGCTGATACCAAAAAAATCTCACGAAGAAGGTGTCAATCTCATGGTTGATATCCGCGAAACTCTCGCAGCAAAAGGCTTAATGACGCTATTGGTTGATCGCTGCGGAGAAGCAGCTCTTCCAGATGAAGGCCATACCCCCTTACCCTTCAAGTGGGTAATTATTTCATCTTCCAAAAGATCAAAAATGTCATCACCATTAAACTCTTTCTTGAACCTTTTACGATACTTTCGAGGATCGCTCATGATTTTATCTTGTTCTTCCAATTGATCATAGACTTCATCGTAGTCCTTCTTTCGTTCAACTAGAGCATCTTGAACTTCCTCAAGATCCTTCTTTGTCTCGCGTAATTCAACTTTAAGTCTCTGGATTTCCTCTTTGACGCCATGTAATTCTTCTTTGGCGTCAGCTAGCTTTGATTCCAAGTTGCGATGATCTCTCATAGTACACTCTTCTTTTGCAGGGGTTCGAGTAGACGAACGAACTAATGTCTCGGGAGTCGACTCTCGTGACATACGGTCAGGGGTCCGTCGATCCATATCATCAAACCCAACACGCTTACGTGAATCGCTAGTCCGTGAAGACTCTGTTTGACGAAGATACGGTCGTGCTGGTGTCACACTTGTTTCCTTCTCTCCTGGGGGAGGTTTACGAATAAGTGGCATTCTCGAAATGATGGGTTTTATGTATTACTTTTGAGTAAACTATTATCAATCCATAACACCCGTTAATTGTAAGTTAACACCTGTTAACTTACAATTAACGGGTGTTTACTACAATTAACGGGTGTTTACTACAATTAACACTTATAAAACACATGGGCATCTTCAGCAAAATAAGAAGTGACTTGAAAGCCATAGAAAATGGTATCGGAACTGCAGAAACGTTTTTGAAAGATAAAATCAAATCGTTTGGCGATGATGTTTGCCCTCATATCGACGATCCTTATACGGAAACGAATGTTTGTAGCGAAGTGTTAGATGATGTTTACACAAGTAAATATTCATGTAGCAATATTGATACTCATATCGTTGCTGCTAAGGATTTTTGCGATCAATTCGGTTATGACGGGGAATGGGATTATGAGAGCTTTTTGTCAAGTCTTTCAACACCATGTCAAGTATCTTTGACTCATCCTTTTTCTAAAGGTAAGTTCCCGTGTTTACAGAGTGTTGGTGTTGGTACCGGTGTTGCGGCTCTTGCGGCTGCCGGAATTGGTATTTCGATAGCTGCTGATACAGCAACTGTCGGCCTAGCAACCCCTATCGGAGTTGCAGTTGATTCAGCATTGATTGGCGCAGCAGTTGGAGCATTCGCAGGGACTGGAGTTGGTATTAAATGTCGTCGGAAGAAGTTTAATGGCGATCCATTCATATGCTGTCTCCAGGATCATATTTGTTCAGGTAAATGTTATGAAGACAATGAATCGAAGAAGCCTCTGAAGACTTGCGATCCACAATTTCGAGATGCAGGTAGCCCGGGTTGTCAATCATCGATTCGTGATTATTGTCTGGCTGTTGGTGGGGATATACAAGATTTAATCGATCGTTGGACTTCAATTACATCAAAAACTTACGACATTTACTTCTCGGATCCGAACAATCCAGGAACTTTTACAACACGACCCGATCCAAATAACCCAGGTTATAACTACATGAACACTATTTCTTTCGATGGAGTCCCTATATGTCAAGCTATGATGTATCGGAATATGTACAAGAATACCATGGCTGTTGGATGCAGTTACCAACCCCTTGAAGGGATTCCACCTGATACGCAAGGATTTGCATGGAGTCGAGATCTTGTTGGTCAAATGATTCAACAATATTTGACAGACCCAAGAAATTCTCTCATTGATCCAACCCCTCCGCCAATGCTTAACACCATTGAACAAATCTGCCGTACCACACCAGGACTTTGTGATCCATTCTTAAAAAATTATTGTAAAATCTTTTCCAGTGATCAAGTCAATACTAATCCGTTGTTGTCTAAATGGTGCGGATGTCATTTGAGCCAAGATCATTACGACCAGTATCTTGATCAGTTTGGAATCAGCAAAGCATGCACACCTTTGTGTCATAGGCCAGGTACCATCCCTGCTGTTGGAGATAACGGGTATGACGTCTTAAAATGTGATCAACAAGTGTGTATGATAGATAATTTAACTATAGAAGCCATTAAATCCAAGATAGGAGATGTTAATATCATTGATGTTTGTTCGGGTTGTGTAGACTGTCAATGTATGATTGTTGATAACACTATTATAGAGCTTGAAAGCCAGGTCGGAAAGATATCTATCGTCAATCAATGTTCTGGTACAAGCTCCGGGAGTGGCCCCAGATGTGTTTTAAGTAATTCGATTGATGACGATATCAATAGTAATAGAAACACCAATCATATTGCCAATACTACAGGAACAAGTAAAGATTTCGATTGCCATTCTAAAGAAAAGGAACCGTCAAGCTCAAGTTCAAGTTCATCAAAGAGAACAGAAGAAGATTTGACTGTTTTAGCATATTCAGGAGTTTCTATTACAGCGATAATCTTCTTGATTGTGTTAGCGTTCATCATTAATTTATAAATAGTAGTACGAGCAAAAATATGCTCATACGGAGTACCTAACGTCCTTCGTTATAGTTCTCGTAATCCAAAAATTCTTCTCTCGGCGGCTGTTTAAAGCGGGGATCCGCATTAGCATAACCTTGAAAGATGGTCTTTGTTTGCGCAAATGACACATGTAAATTTTGTGAGAAACCACTATCCATCGAATGAAGAATTTTCTTAGTTCAACCCATTATTAAAAAATTCAATTTTGTTCACCATCGCGATGAACTATAACACCTTTATTTATTGGGATAAATATCTATTAGATATTTACAATCAAATTTTGAAAAAGTCTCGTGTTTAAGCGAGTAATTGCCACAGAATATCAGTCTACAAAAAATCGTTCGGAGCACAAAATAATGATTTTGGACCCGACACAAAATCGAGTCAAAAAATCATGAAAAACACCTCACAGACTGATAGCTCACGTCGATTTTTTTCAGAACTAACTTAGCGATGTCTTTCGAAAATACCCGAAACCCCTTTTCGTTATCTCTAGAAATGAGATTTGGCTAGTACTGTCTTGTTTAATCCGGTTATGAAATAAATATTCGTGATCGTCATAAGAATCTCATTTTTGTTCTCTTTCTGTGTATCCGTAACAGATCTTCTTGAAAGTAAAGTTCTCTTTATATTTGCTCGAATAATTAAATCAGTAGCGTCAGCTTAGATTAGTAAAGCGCTGTAACGTCCATTCGGAGACATGACTACATAAGCCTTGAGATCTATAACACGTTTAGGAATAACATCATTGAATGGGACCAAGGTGAATATCTTCGAGACAGCATACACTGTAACAGCCATTGTTTGAGAATCAAGATCAAGTTCGAGAGTATTTTGATCAACACGACCCCGATCGTGTTGATCATATCCTAAGTTAATATGGTATTTGGACCAGTAAGCAGCTACATACAAAGCATCGTCATACGTCCCTGAAGCAACGTTTTGAATAACAACGATACGCCCCCAATGGAATAATCGGATAGGCGAAATATTCGAGAATATCTTCATATCGGATGGGATGTGATCGTAAAACTTAGTGCTTGGAGATTTCCTCTCCTTGATCCATTCGTTAAAAGTTTCTGGAGATGTGAAGATAATTCTGTTAGATACTTCGGGGTAATCTCCGGGGGTTTCGTAAATCTTAAACAGAATTGGTGGAATAGGATCTTGATCATATCCTCCCATTACTTCAGCTTCACGTCTAAAGAATTGAGTTAATTTGTCGTAAAGTTCCGAGTACACATTTACAGTCCCTGTGCGTGAATCAAACACTTCAGGCCACCATCGTGAAACCCATTTAAACGCTTCTTTCGCTGTGTTAACACTGTCTGGTAGAGAGATTTTGATCAACTTTGGAAGACTGGTATCACTATTGTTGGAGTTGTTCCTCTTAATATGAGAACTCCACCAACGTTCAATATTCACACGATGATCAAGCTTCCACCCCCAATGAATTAGCTGTACTAGTGCATTACAAGACTTCTGATATTTTATTCGATAGTTAAGCTGATCGGATATAAGGAAGGTACCCTTAAAGATAGAAGTCTTTGTGCTAATAACTGCGTTAGGTCTCGAATTATCTTCACTGAGGCCTGATGCATCTTCTGAAAGATTACGCTCATGATCAACGAGTACATAGATAGCATCTTTAAAGTCCATCCAAGGATACCAGAAACCATCTTCATCGTAAGACTCTGGTTCTCCAAACATCTCAAGAACCAATGCTTCAGGAGACTTAAAGTATTCTGTTATTCGAGGCACATTCAAAGGTTGTGTTGGGGGAATCGAGATTGTTAGACGACCATCAATCTGAAGAATACGTGTCTTTCCATAAGAATCTATCTCCTGGGCTGTAATCCGCCTGTCACCAGTTCCATTAGTGCCAAAAAAGTTCTCCCAATTTGTCCTTGAATATATATTAGATACCATAAAATTAGACGGGCTACTTGAGATAGTCTCGTAAACCATTGTAAAGACGTTATGCAAATATCTTGTTAAGCCGGGGAAAATCTTTTGATCAGATGTTGTTGATACAAACGAATACTTGGTAGGCTCATTTGGGAAGCTGATGATAATGACGGAAGGGCGTTCAGAATACAATGTCTTCAGATGTGCAACTTGATAATTAGGAATCTCTAGCTGAAAATCATCTGCATCTGACGAAGCTTTCTTAGGGAATACCACAAAAGAGTATAAATGAATCTTAAAGAACTCTTCTAGACCATGAGAATGGAGTTTATACGTCAATGGTATATTATAATCAGCGATCTGATTGTCGATTCCTCTCAGGAGTGTATCATAAATCTCTTGAGTGTAAGCCATTGCATCAACTTCCTTCGAAAGCCGTTGACGATACTTCATCAACACACGTTCTTTCGCAGTGACATTAATTCTCGACTCTCGAGAGTACTCTCTGTTACCAGTTGCCAAAAGCAAGCATTCTAAGAGACTGTTATTAGCTATAATTGGAGACATATGACGATTGTCTATGGAATATAAGGAATACTCCTGAATACGTTCTTTCATATCACCATAGTTGAGAAATCTAACGAGACTTGTTGGGAGTCTCGTATAATCAAAGCTAGCTACCACAGAAGCTGCCTTAGACCCGGATGGTTGCGCAGTTGGTGTTGCGAAATCTATCTTAGGATCTCCGGTCTGTGAACGTGGAGTTTTATCGACAGCGTCATTATCACCACGTTCGTTATCTCTTGGTAACACAATCTCTTCTTGCTTAATTTCAGGTTGTCGCTCTACCCAACAACACGGATAAAGTTCCTTCATGACTTTACCCTTCTTTGGACGATCTATAAGCCCAATATATGGCAAGGCATTGGTTGGACAAGTAAAGTTAATTGATCGTCCATCAGGCAAGATCAGATTACGAACATCACGCTCTTTGATAGTATATGTCTTCCCATCTTCCTTCAAGATGCTAACAGTCATTGCCTTCCAATCAGCAACTTCATCATCGGTAATCATAACTGGCTGTTTCGGACATTGACAACGTCTAGAATAGTTATCTGGAAGCACGGGAAAATGCTTCATCGAATCGTTCTTCGACTTTGCTAAATCCATTCCTCGTCCCAATTGGCGCTTCTTAGTCTTCTGTATTCTAGACCCTCGAGTTGTTCCGATTTGACTACCGTCATCGCTGGCATCGTCGCTGTCAGACTTTTCAACACCTGTCAATTGTAACATCAACGCATTGGAAATAGCGCTTTGTCTAACTACATATCCGTGAAGGATACGACTGAAAACGTTGTTAAAATAACTTTCGGCTTTCGCTCGTGTTGGCCCTGTAATAGTGATGTTCAATGGATCAGAAACATCAAAGCGGATATCATATGATTCCGAGTTGGTGAAATACTCACCAGGGCTACTTTTGATTGAAATCTTTCGCTTCTCGCCAACAAATCGAAAACTTTCATCGATGTACATCTTTATGTTCTTATCAGACAACAAATAAAACTGGAACAATGTCGGGTCTATAACACGTGTAGTACTCACACCAGCATACACGTTATCAAAACGAGTCGCTAATTGGATAGACACTTCCTTGATATTATCGATAACAATACCGAAGGTTTCGAGGACAGCTGAAGAAATAATACTAGAGATCTCATCAAGATTGGCATTACTTACCACATCAAGTGTAAATGCTTTGCTAGTCAAAGTACCACTAGAGAATACACCATTTTCATTAATATCAACTAAGAAAGAAAGCGTGTCTCCTTGGGAACCAAAATTAACAAGATCTGATGTAACATCATCGTCAAAATCCTTCCATTTATTGCTATGTCCAACTGAGTAAGAATAGATAGCATACTCTGTATCTCGTCCACCTGATACTGTAAAGCTTCGTCGATCGACTCGAATAAATGGAATCTTATTAGTTGGAACACATGTGACAAACGAATCGTAAATACTGAGCATCTCGTCTTGAGGCACCATTGATCTATCTGTGTTAGCGGGGCCGATGACATCAAAAGATAACTTTCGTAATACAGGTGTGAAGTTTCTTGACAACCCCAAAAATGGACTGTTAAACAAAAGTCGTGTTTGATATTCATAAATGGCAGACAAAGAGTCATTCTCTCGAGTCTTCCATAATTCTACCATCTGCTCCCAATGTGCTTTATTCTCAATAAGATCTTTATAACTCTGCATATTACCGGTTAATATGGTATTCCAAATAACCTTAATCTTCGTGTAGAATTCTTGAGGGTCAGTTTCCGGATTCTCATCCATCATATGATAAAATACAGCTTCCAAATACTGATCAAAGCTGATCAGCGTATTAAATTCTTTGAATAAGGCATAGACATTCTCTGGAGTTGAATCTATATCAAAGAATTCAAGGATGTTAACATAAACTTCCCCAGAATAGTCATTACCGCTTGGACGATATCTCGAGATGAAACGAACACTAATATCATGTTTATTGGCCATCTTTAGATATTCACTCTCGTAAGTATCGAAAGGAATACCGATCCCCTGAACATACTCTGATATCCATTCGGAAATGATTTGTAATTGAGATTCAGGTACATTGGCAAGGTTTGTAGATTCTATTTCTTCCAACTTGGAGTTATATTGAGGAGAGTAATCGACCTCTTTCAAGAACACCTTGTAAGCTTGTCGTTGTTCATCGGTTAAATCAGGGTATGCTGTAACTGGACGAAGCTTAGATAAGTCCATTTTACTACAGGATTTTCTTCATTACTGTCATTACAGTAATAATTTGATTAACCATAATCCGATGGAACTGGAAGCCTGAAAAACAAGTTACAATTTTGAGGAGTTCTTTGAATACGAGACCCAATAATCTTAGGGATATCTACAACTTGATTAACACTTTGGAAATTAGTTACTCGATTACCAACATCATAAATTTCGATGAAATTAACAACACTGGGATTATTAGCTGATATATCAATTTCATAAGTCGGATTTTTCTTCGATATCACAAACAGGTGAATGGGAGCATTTGTGATTGGAGATGGCATTGGAAATGGAATACCCACGGTTACAACTTCCGTTGCCTGCAATGAATACTTCTTTCTCGCCGGTCCATAAGAATCAGCAGGTATATCGCCAAGATAGTTAAATCTGATGGTTAATGCTGATTCTAATGGAGCTGGAGGATCTTGTTCCAAAGCAGCTGAAACATTACTAGAAATGGGACTCCAATATGGGTATACAAAAACTGTTCCGCTAAGTTGTTCTATAGGTCTAACCCCAATAAACCCAAGCTTATTTTGGTTGTAACCCAAAAGTTCGAGATCTTTACTCCCAGCCGGACCTACAGAAGTAGTAGAAACATCGGCGGCAAAAATCATCGCATTAGTTTCGGTGAGTACTGCTTCTGTACAAATAGATGGATTCATAATATTATACGATTGATAATTAGCCATAACTTCCTCGAGATCTATTAATGTCATAAAAACATACGGGTCGGTGTAATCACCCCCTTTACCTAAAGCATCACCGAATGGTTCGCCCGCTAGATTTGGCGATTTTTGTCCAAGATAAGATTGTGTTCGGTTAGGAGAATGATAATAACTGACAATAAAGCGTTTAACAACGTTATCAATAGTTAGATTGGCAATCATTACAAAATATCTTCCAATGATACCCCCAAATTGTTGAACGTCTGTGGGAGTTAAATCAGTGGGTGGTGCATAATACATACATACCCGGAAACAATCAGGGTTGGGAGTTGTACTTTCTACCGGATCGTAATCAAGATTTCCTGGAAGATATGATGCAGTATAACTGGACGGCTGTTTGCACTTTATTGCATTACTGCCGTTAGCTAAAACCTGTTCTTTAGTTTCACGATCAAACCCAACACAATATGTGGGCTCTCGTGAAACGCCTATGCGGAATAAGTCTGCTACACCTGAATATTTCTGACTTTGATCGATAGAATAACAATCAGCGCTGAGATTCAGTAATAGAGAATCTTTATGCGAACACTTCTTATAAATATTTGTTCGAGGATCAGAGTCAGGGAGTGATGGAGCTGGATTGAGATCATTATGTTCAAGCACAGGAGCATCTGGATCGGGGACTTTAATCAGTTTACTTCGAACAAGATACTCCCCACATATTGGTAAGTCTGTTTCAAGTTGACAATTTTGTGTAACTGTAACTACTGTACCGGTATCACACATTAAAGTTGTTGCGTTATTTGATAAAGCCTTACATTTACCTTGACTTTGATCTAAGAATTGTTTAAGGAAAGTTTGATCTCCAGTGATTACACAACCTGGTATTCCCTTAAGATCTTGAGGATCGCATGTGTATGTTATCTTCTCTTTGGCAACTTCCCCGGATGTTATACAATCATGTCCATCTATCTGAGATTGGTATTGGCATACTCTCGCAACACTCAGATTCCATTGATTGATAACACATTGAGGCTTACAGGCTGACTTTACGATCTTAGAACCAAAGAATATCTCATTTGCGTTAATATCAGACCCATCAGGGGCTTGACAGCCTTTCGGATCCTGACAATAATACTCTGTATAGTTTGTTCCCATCGAGTCACATCCGACTGTACCGGAACTAGCACCATCGGTACTAGATAAAAAATCAGATCTTACACAACCTGAGTTTCTTTGAGACAATTGTGTTAACATTTGCATTTGAGGTTTAACGAAGGTAAACACAAGGGCTAATAGACAGCATATACCTATAATTGTGAACGCAAAAGGTAATATCACCTTAGCTACAGGTTTTGATAATGACATGGGTTTTTATAGCGAATGACTCAGTAAATTTATAGGATATTAATCATTTTATAAATGATGACTACTAGTAGAACATTTAAGCGGCTGAAATGAACATTAGTCAACTCAAACTCAATAAACAAAATATGACTCTTAAAGGAAAGACTTGTAAGAGTCCAGGAGGTTATACTTATCGATCAGCCCGAAGTGGGCGTGTTGGTGGAGAATTGCGCTACAAAGGTCGTTTACTAACAAGTAAGAGTAATCGTCGAGCAGTTGACAAGTTCGTTCACAAATACATGTGCGCCATAACATCGGATGAAGAAAAGTGCCGAATTAAGCATCAGGTATGCAAAATGATTTTAGAGAGAAACCATCAAAAGTTGAAGAATTCGCAAGATCTTATCTCTAAATATTGTATGTTGTTCGATGATCATCAAAAACTATCTGATGACTGGATAAAGATGTGGAACATCGCTAATTCATATGATTTTAATAATGTTATGAAACATTGACATATTACCAATGACATATTACCAATGACATATTACCAATGACATATTACCAATGACATATTACCGTTGGTAATATGTAGTGTAGTGTAGTGTAGTGTAGTAGAGACTGATTTTTCGTTTTCTGTTTAAGCGTTAATAAGACTTGATCGATGACTGCTCTCTTCGTTTCGCCTACAGCAGCCCTAACAGTCCATGGATCTTCACTCTAAGTTTGATTAATTTTTGTTGAGCTTACAAAGTTGACAGATTCTAATCAACTTCATTTCTATCAATTGATCTCTAAACTCTCTGTCGCTAGAGATAAAAAACCGATATAACACAAGTGTATCGGTGTGATGCAAAAGCCTATAGATCAGTACATTCATCCTATCAATCCAAAAGATTGTAAGCCTTGTCAATTGATCAGGTTCAAGTATTGTCGTTTTCATAGAGAGTTGCCGTTACTAGAGATAGATCTTCGATGATAGAGCCTAATAAGGCTCTATCGTAATAAGGCTCTATTTAGAGCTCATGCTTTGCCAAATTTGTCAAACCAAGTTGTCCAATAATCTTTGGACATCCGATTGGACGGATAGGTATCTTTCCGATACTAATATCTTGTTCGGAAGGAATTACATCATAATATAAGGATTTCTTCTCGGTCTTGTTTATCTTACATTTGGATTTACTGATGGCAAAAACATTACTCTTAGAAACAGCATAAACAAAATTGCGATCTTCAAGATATACCGGTAGATAAATAAAGGTCCCGTTGACATTACATGTCACAATTCTAATAGATGGAGTGTTAACACCACTGGGAGATTTATCTTCCCAATATCGTTTAAGCTGTGTATCAAGGTCATCGATTGTAGCCCAAGACATTTTTAGATGCCAATAAGATTTATTGGCATTTATCCTATGATTGATCTGTAGTGTTACAAAACAATAAGATAAAACTACCATTGATGATCGTCCAACTCCCTAAGCACAAAAGCTTGTACCAGCAAACAGGAGGGTTATTCCCTGCACGAAGATATTTGTATGGAATGTCTGAAGCTATGGTCACCTTGAAGTACCTACTTTTTGATTACATTCCTCAATTCGATTTAAAGGCTAAGTGGGAACTTGGTAAGGGTAAGGTTGCTACACGCGATCCAGATTTCTGGAGAAATCATCCTTATGGACCCATTCTTATTGCTGGTAAAGAGGATTGGAAATACGATATGGTTATCGATTTCTACACCGAAAGTGCGAGGGTCGCTACACCAGGTTATGGTGAAGAATTTAGTCCTTTCCAGCTTTGGCAAGGAGTTAGTAACACCAATGATCGAATGGGCAAGTTGTTTACTCGAGAGGTAACAACACCTGCTCAAGCGCGTGAAGCAATGTACGATGGTCATGGTAATCAAGCTTTAGCTATTCAAGAAGCACGCTTAGCGTATGTCACTTGTAGCAAGGGGTTGTATCTTCGACTGAAGACTCATGCTGGGCTTGTTACATCAAGCCCAGTAAAGTCTGTATTGGATATTTCAGCATTTGGTGATCGTATGGTAGCAGCTGTTGCCAATGGCCTTCGTTACACCGGTGTAGACCCTGATCCAAACCTTGTTGAAGGAATGTCAAAGCTTCGACGAGATCTAGAGAAGTTTATCCCCGATTCAGGAATGAGACCACAGTTATACACTCTACCACTTGAAGGTTTCTGGAGTAACGATCAATACGACATTGTCACGTTATCGATGCCTCCATTCGATATGGAGTTATACGAAGGCGGTGAACGTCAAACTCATCGAGTTTATAAAGACTTTCATGGATGGATAAATGGGTTTGTTCGGGAGACTTTACAGCGAGCAAGAGAGATGATGTCTAGCAATGGTATTCTTGCCTTCAGTGTGCTAGACAGACCTGCTGATTCTACAACGAAACCAACCATCGTTTACACCGAAGCTATGATCAAGATTGCTGAAGGTTTAGGTTTTGAGTTTATCGAGATTTTCGGTTTCCCTAAACGAACTCCATGGTGGATCTTTAAGATCAGCGGCGGAAGATTTTATGATTCTTCTAGGCTTTTACAATACTACCCAGAACTTGCTCCCATTAACTTGTACACTAATAACACACCTTTGTTGGAGTATATCCGCCGATGTGTTCAGAAGTACATTATCGGAACTTTAGAAGCTATACCCGAGTTTTCTAAGTACTCGAAGAAAATCGAGAGAATCCTTGGACAGTTTTTGATGGCCAAAGGTGAGTTACTCGAAAAGAATGAAGATCCTTTGTTTTTCGATCAGTTTCCAACTGGAATTCCTCGAATAGAAGAATTAGAAAGTGTTGTTTTTAATGAAACACAGCCTGTTGTTTTCCAGACATCAGATCCGGCTTTTTACCTTCAAGTTCAAGAAGGAATTACAGGAACAGAAATTGTTGTCGAATTATACAAAGCCGCTAAACGGTACATGAACTGGATTGTGACAACAGCAGGATATAATGTTGCTAGTGAGAGACTGAAGTTTGTTGTTGATTCTGATCACGGAAACTCAGTTTCTTTAGTTGTCGAGAAGCGTTTTGCTCCAAGTGTTATTGGATTTATTCGTAGATATGTGCCGATCGGCCCTGGTCAACTACAAGAATTCAAGGGTAAGCCGATGAAACAAGTGTTAGAAGGAGGCCTTGAAGTTCGTGATTATGATGGTGCCACATTATCGCTTTGGCGAACAATGAGACCCTTTGATTCAACACGCTTTGAGACACCTGATCAGCAAGGAATGTCTGATCTCAGATACGATACTGTTAATGCTTACGGTAATCACTTTACACGTCCTCAAAGTCGTATGAAAATTATGGAACAGATCGCTGAAGAACCATTGATTGATCTATTCGCCACGCCTTTCAACACTAACACAGAGAAGTTCTGTAGTTTGTATCCTGATGTGGACTCCGTTGCTGGAAGTCTTGGTAGCTTCTTTAATGTTGACTTGCGTGAAGTTGAAGGTACTTCAACTTTTATGGCTAATCCTCCAGACTTTCCAGATTTTGTCAAGAATGTGATGGATATCATCACGAAAGTCTTGAATGAGTCTGAAGTAACATTCTTCTTGGGAACAGTGCTTTGGGAAGACGTCGGAATCAAGTATTTGAATAGAATTCGAAAAGGGGAAGATCCTGAATTCGGGCCTAAGAGTAAATCAGGGAACTTCATTCTTGATTATTGTTGGGACAAGACACTAATGAATCCAGACTTTCTAAAGGTTGTTTACATCCTCGACAAAAACACTTACCCATCATTGAATCCAATGACTGGAAAGACGTTAATCCGCGAAAGATCAGAAAGCATTGGTGTAATCTTGTCATCCAAGGTGTCTTGGAATACACCCGATTCTCTTATCGATAAACTAGGGCCCGCTGTTATCTTTGGTTGAAATTGTCATATATGACAATTTCGAACAAGTTCAGTTGGCATATTTTCAGACCATTATTTAGAGCCATAGCTCTAAAAACATCGAAACTTGTGTCTGCTCGGCGTGCGAGTACTACGGCTCCAGGTCTGCCTCACTGAT
>CALMQQ010000229.1 GCA_937871845.1 uncultured bacterium | reverse complement strand
CAAAGTATTCGAGTGAAATCGAATACTTTAATTTTAAGCGAACAGCATTTGCTCATAAGGTTGATGACTATTTCAGTAAGAAGTGTATCGGTCGTGATTCTATTTCAGGCTGGGATTTAATCGGATGTAATCCTGAAATGTATCATTTCGATGAGCATTTTGATGCCCATCGAAATGATGCTAGCGATGAAGATCAGTATGTTTCCAATTATCATTACGCCGAATCGACTGTTGTATCAGTCCATAGTGAAGATTTATTTCCAGCGACCAACCTTGATTCGACTTCTGATCATTCGTGTGATCGCACTTTATCATCACATATGCCATTCGAACAAGAAGTTATTATTGACAATCATTTACAGAGATGTTTTGATGCATGCTTACAGGCGCGAGTTTGCCATTCCGACAATGATATTCCGGTTCCGCAAAAGCCTATTATATGGCCGTCGTTGTTCCGATATCCGCATTGATAATCCTAATTTAGGATTATCACCAGTTAACCAAATAGAAACACACACTTCAAGGATTTTTTTCAGGTTATTTAAACTATCATTTTGATATGACTATTCTACCACGCAATAAGCAACGATGTGGGTATTCTAAGAGATTTCTTCTCAAGTGCCCTAGTATTACAGAGAACGTCAAGAGTATTCAACCCCGTCGTAATGTGAATTACAATGGTAATGTTGTAGCAATCGAAACATTGCAATATTTAGAGTTTGATGATCGTGCAATCGATGTGAAGTCTGGTTACAACCCAGAGTTTATGCGAATGCCATTGACTCGTCTTACGCCACTCGATAACTTTGTAGGGCCGAGCGCGATTCCCAGTAAGGATGTGAAGGGTGCTTGTGCTCTTGTGTCTAACATCCAGTTCGGGGACAAGACCATTCAGTTCTTGTGTGTCGATGGCACGAATCTTCAGAGCTATCAGTATGAAGACTCGAGTACGATCATTCGAATGGTTAATTCTGGACAACTTCCTCCTATCATTATTCCCGATCTTCAGAATATGAACGCCACCCAGTTGAGTATGGTTGATGCTTATGGCGGCAGTATTTGGTATTGTATGTTCCTTTGGGAAGTCTTTGGACGTGTTGGATTGATTGATGATTCACATGTGTTTTTGTGCCTGGTAAATATCCCGATAGCTAATGCTTTTTGGAACTCGCATTATTTATCGATGGGTTCTGGGTCGGAACCAGGTGCCCCTCCGATGGACCCTTTGACTAGCATTGATGTGATTGGACACGAGGCTGGCCATGGTATCATTGAAGCTTTGGGTAACCTTGAGTACCAAGGTGAGTCGGGAGCATTGAACGAGTCTATAGCTGATATCTTTGGTATTTGTCTCGAAAAGTACTTTGATATCCGAGGAGATCGAAAGCTCTTCGATTGGGATCTCGGTGAAGACTTCATGACGAAGACAGGCCGTGGTGCTCTTCGAAGCCTTGAGAATCCAAAGAAATACGAACAACCTGACACTTACAAGGGTAAGTATTGGTTTGATACCCGCCGTCAAGAAGATCAAGGAGGAGTTCACTTTAACTCTGGTGTGGGTAATTACTTCTACTATTGCGCTGCGACTGGTAAGAAGGGCACTAACGATCATGGGACCAATTACGACATCAAGGACCAATTTGAGATGTTCAAGCTTGCTAAGTTTATCTACTTGAGCTTGAAGGGTGGAGACGGCTATCAGAAAATCACCCAATATTCGACGTTCTCTCAGTATGCTGGATGTTTGATGGCTAATGTCGATAAGTTCTTGATTGACAATACTCTAGATGCTAAACTCGCTGATAGTGTGAAAGAGGCTTTAACTGCTGTTGGAATTGTATCACGTTCAGATGAACTTCCGATTCCACCAGACGGTCCTCCAGGACCTGATGAACCTGATCCGGAATGGCCACCGGAAGAGAATCCACTACCCGGCCCCGATGATTGGCCAGTTCCTCCAAATTATCCGACTCCCCCAGAATATCCGATTCCTCAATGGCCACCCGAAAATCCTTTTCCATTTCCTCCCTGTCCGCAACAACCCACACCTTATCCTCCTCAACCGACACCTTTCCCAATTCCCTTCCCACTCCCTGACTGGTTGCCTATTCCGCAATTTCCACAGTTTCCATTGCCTCAATTTCCCAATTTTCCATGGACAACATCGCCTGGTTGCGGTCAGTTGACCACATATAATCCAAACTCTTTCAGAGGTCTTTTGTCCGCTGGTGTTAGTGCATTGAAGGCGAAGTTCGGTTTCGGTAACAGTTATCCAAGCAACGTTGCTTCAATGTACGCAACACCTGTCCGTCAGAGCCGTTTCATGTCGCTTCGCAATCGATTAGGCTTCTAGATAAATTGATGAGATGATTATTCCAATAGGAATAATATCAAAAAAAATGTGTCAGTATCAAGGCTGCGATAGATCATCGTCGTTTAACTACCCTGATGAGAGTAAGCCTTTATGGTGTAAAATTCATGCAGATTCGGAAATGGTTGATGTCAGGCACGTGAAATGCGAACTTTGTAAAAAGAGGCCCAATTTTGCATTCCCCACA
>CALMQQ010000228.1 GCA_937871845.1 uncultured bacterium | reverse complement strand
CACTTTTGTTTGTGATGTCTCAGACTATAACCAAGTTCAAATGATGGTTAAAAACATTACAAATTTAGATATTCTTATAAATAATGCTGGAATCTTTATGGAGTCACCAATCGAATCTAGCAACCCTTCTGAAATTTCGAATGTCATTAATGTCAATGTGAAAGGCGTCATCTACGTCACCAAAGCATGTATACCTTTATTAAAAAGACGGAAAGAAAGTTACCTCTTAAATATCTCGTCTACAAAAGGAATCGAAGGAGAAGAGAACCTAAGTGTTTATTCTGCTAGTAAGTTTGCAGTGCAAGGTTTTACAGAATCTCTTCAACTTGAGCTGAAAGAAACAAATATTAAAGTATTCGGGTTTTACCCAGCGAGTATGGATACTACATTTCATTTGAAAACAGGAGTCGTCAGGGACAGGTCAAACTGGATGACAGTTGAGGAAGTTGCGGAAGTTATTGGCTTTGCTCTTAGTAGGCCTGACCCAATGATGTTTGATAAACTTGTACTTAGAAACAAATGAACTTCAACGAAGTCGAAAAATATCTATATTCCAGAATCAAAGATAAAATTGATATCGGGTATAGTGCTGGTTTTAGTCTGGAACGTGTCAAATACACACTTGAATTATTAGGTAATCCACAAGAGAAAATCAAAATCATCCATATTGCTGGAACATCTGGCAAGGGTTCAACTGCAAGTTTTATTAGCAAACTACTCACAAGCCACGGATTCAAAACAGGCCTCACACTATCTCCACATATACAAGATATTAGAGAAAGATTACAGATAAATAATGAACTTATCGATAGTGAATTATTTGCGGACAATTTCACTTTGTTACAAAAAACATTTAATGAAGTTGAAAAATCAAAATATGGATCTTTAAGCTATTTCGAGATGATTATATGTCTCGCTTATTACACATTTTGGAAAGAGAACGTTGATTATGCTGTTATTGAAACTGGGCTAGGTGGCACATATGATGCTACTAATTGCATTTCCAATCCAGGGAAAGTTTCTGTTATTACTAAAATCGGACTTGATCATATGAAAATATTAGGGAATACTCTTTATGAAATAGCTCGGAATAAAGCCGGGATTATAGGAGAGAAACAACACGTCATTTATCTTTCACAACTTCATACAAATAAAGTAATCAAAAACAAAATTGAAGAAATGCATTCCAGCGGAGAAGAGATAAAAATCGATGAGTTGATTAAAATATACGAAGAAAAATTTGATTTCCACTCAAAAGATTTTGATATATCTGGAATTTCAATTAAAAATACTCCGGAGTATCAAATCGAGAATTTCGTACTCGCAGTTAAAACCATTCTCTATTTATCTTATAGGGATAATTGGAAGACCAGAGAAGATATATTGAGAAAAACATTTGAAGACTTTAATTTCTCGGGTAGATTTGAGCTTATCGAGTCAGAAGGGGTGAAATATATTTTAGATGGTGCTCACAATAAACAGAAGATGGAAGCATTCGTTTCTAGTTTAAGTAAAAAATACCCTGCCACAAAATTTACTATGATTATCGCTTTTAAAGCCGATAAAGATGTGGCTTCAATGTTGGAGATATTATTACCTTATGCTCAAAATATCTATATCACAAGTTTTAACACAGACAATCAAGATATTTCCCACAAATCTTTCCCTGCAAATGATATCAAGCTCCTGCTTCAATCTCGAAACTTTAGCGGAAATGTGAAATTCGAACCAGGAATCAACAATATAATAAAAGAACTGAAATTAATATATTCCAACCCAAATATACCGATTGTAGTGACAGGCTCACTTTATCTAGTAAGTGAATTTAAGAAACACTTACTTAATAAACACCAGCAATGAGAAACTTGGCGTTATTCATCATAACTGCGTCACCAATAGTTTTCCCTATGAGTTCTATATAGTTTTTAGCATCGACAAAGAACACCTCGCCCACTTTAGTTGAGAGAAGTTGAACACGTGAACCAATACTAACAATCATCTGTTTGTGCAGATTTCTATTTAGAAGTTGTTTTTGGACTTTAAGGAATGTGATGTTTTGTTTTTTCTTTGAGGCTTTAACTAAAAGTAATAAGTACTTTGAATTTTGAAGTGAGCGTTTTTCGATTTTCAGTTTTTTCTCAATAATTATTAGTGATTTTGTTTCTGATTTAATAAGAGTATTAATTTCTTGCACAATCTTTCTTGTATAGGGCATTTCTAAATAATTAAAAATTAGATACAAAATCTAAAACGATTTCGAGGATTTTGGTCACTTAAAATTTAAGTTATTTACATTTTCGTTTATAATTAAGTTATCACTAAACAATTTCCGTAATGAAGAAAAAAGAAAAGAATAAATTTAAAGGACCAATGATTGTTTTTGGAATATTTGTTTTTATATCTCTGTTTTGGGGTTTAATACAATTAATCTCATTTGTGTACCTAATGCGTGAGATTCCAGGTCTTCTAGATTTATTTTTATTAAAATAGTTATGGTCGATCACGGATTAACGGAAACACAAGCGACAACACTGCTTGAAACACATGGTCCGAATGTCATCGAAGAAGCAAAAGCAGTTAGTCCTATCAAGATATTCCTAGCACAGTTAACAAGCCCTCTGATTTTTATTCTAATATTCGCTTCAACATTCTCAATAATCCTAAAAGAATTCACAGACGCAATTTTCATATTAATTGTTGTATTTATTAATTCATTACTAGGCTTTTATCAAGAATACAAAGCAGAGAATACATTAGAAAAACTCAAAAAAAGCGTTTCGAAACATGTAAATGTCATTCGGGATGGAAAGATTAAAAATATTGACACTTCACTACTAGTTCCTGGAGACTTAATAATGATTGAGCCTGGACTCCGAATACCAGCTGACGGTAGCTTAGTCGAAGCAAATGAATTATTAGTAAATGAAGCTGTGCTTACTGGTGAATCCGAACCAGTTGAGAAAAACACTTCACAAACTGAATCTCGCAACATATTTATGGGAACTTTGGTAATCGAAGGACTTGGTAAAGCAAAGATTACAGGAACAGGAGCAAATACAAAGTTCGGGCAAATCGCAAAAAGTTTAAATGAGGAAGAAACACCCGCAACCCCGATAAAGCTTGAGTTGCTAAGATTGAGCAAAATCATTACAGTTTTTGTACTAATCTTAATTGTGATAATTTTTCTACTTGGCATTATAAATGGACTGGAATTCAAAGAAATCTTTCTCACTGCAGTCGCACT
>CALMQQ010000227.1 GCA_937871845.1 uncultured bacterium | reverse complement strand
GATCAATGAGAATGGCAGGCGGTTTCCCCTGTCCCAATTGGTGAAAGCAAATCGATAATTCGAGTAGAAAGAGTATGTTGGTTTGTTTCAAGTCTAATCTGTTCGTTCGGGAAGATTGGAATCATTTTCTCAAATGTCGGTCTAGATAATGCTTTATCTGGACTTTCGTTATTGATTGCTTCGATTCTAAGCAAGCTCAAGTACCTCTCTCCTTCCTTTGGAGCCCTAGCTTGACCTGAGATAAAGTCTCCTTGTCTAAGATTAAATCTCTTAATCTGTGAGCCTGATACATATACGTCATTCTCACCAGGCATTAATTTCAAGGACCTAAGTACTCCATGTCCACCCGTATTGATAATTTCTAACACACCTTCCGCAAAAATGTTTCCACCTCTTTTTGTTTGTTCTTCTAAAATTTTGATAATTAAATCACTTTTTCCGTAGTCGGCATTATCAACAATAGATAGTGATGTAGCTATCTTTCTAAGCTCTTTTACAGTTTTCTCGTCTAACTCTTTTAAGGTCATTGCCTTGGCAATTTTGTCCATGGGTAAATATTAACTAATTAAATAATAAAAATATCAGTTACAAATCACAAGAAGCTTAAGGGTAGCTGGTTTTGGTCTCAATCTGGATAATTTATAAACAATATTTCAAATATTTATTTTGTTGAGGTTACGTTGACTATAAGTATATAAACAAGGATATCTAATGTCAAGAAAATACTATTACATCGGGATTTTAGAAAAGGGATCGGTACTGCCCCAACCGACCCCGATAATGATTGCCTATTAGCATTCAATATCGATTCACTTAGAGCAGTATCGAATTGTAATCAGATCCAAGAGCCCAGTTTGTTATCCTAAAAATTTTCTAGAATAATGTACGCGAACCAGACCCTGGAACCTGACTACAAATAACCTTATAAAAGAACTAATAAATTATATCCCATAATATATATACCGTCAAGCCTATAGTTAACTTTTGTGAAGCACTATCGTTAGAAACTTCAGAGTTTTTCCAGAATATTTCTAACTATTTTTTGGATAAAACTTTAAAAAGAGGAAGCTTTTTATCGAAATCGTACAAAAGTTGATAGCCTAATCTTTGAATCTCCTTGTCAATCATACTGAACCTAGGGGGTTTCTGAACACTTCCCGATAGCGAAACCTCCCCTACTGCGACTCTTTTCTGATTTACTGGGATGTGTTTAGAAGCAGAATAAATTGCTAACAAAACCGCCAGATCACTTGATGGTTCCTTAATGCGAAAGCCCTGGGAAACGTTTACATAAATGTCTTTGTTTGATAGATTTATTCTTCCATGTCTAGATAAGATGGCAGTTAGAAGTTCTAGCCTAGATCTGGCAATTCCCTCGGCTACCCTTTTTGGTAATGAATAAACAGAATCGACCACAAGCGCTTGAATTTCAAATGTTAACACCCTATTACCCTCGAGCATCGCAGTTTTACATACTCCTTCGACTTCCTGGTTATCATCAGTAGTTGTAAATAATTTTGTAGGATCCGAAACTTCTACGAGGCCTTTCTGTTCCATCATAAATAGACCAACTTCATTTACGCTACCATAGCGGTTTTTCAAACAACGCATAACCCTTAATCCTCTTT
>CALMQQ010000226.1 GCA_937871845.1 uncultured bacterium | reverse complement strand
AATTCAGTGATTGAATTTAACTTTAATTATTTGGATATAGATTTAGATAGTGTTCGTTCTGCATTCAAATCTAACCCTGTTATAAATATTAAAGAAATTAAACAAGAAGGAAGAACTGTGATATTGATACCAGATAACCCTCTAACACTGAATTCTTCGTATTCATTGTATTTAAATAATACTGTGAAGAGAGAAAACGGTGAAAGTTTAAGTGTTCCGTATCAAGCTTATCTTTCTACCTATGACTCATCACAAGTGGATAACTACTCTCCTTCGATTTATTTCGGATCAACGGAAGGAAGAGAGAAATTGTTAGGATCGGAAAGAAAGGTTGCATTCAGCGTTTCTAATTATGTGTCGAATGTAAAAGGCAACGTGAAGATGTATAAAGTTAAAAATGATATGTTCCTTGAGGCCACTAAAGAGTACTTTTCAGTAAATAGTTGGTATTCAACTTACCGTTTGGAAAGTAAGTACTTAGAAGAAATAAAATCTGAAGAATTCACTCCTTCTCCCGATGTAGTTGTTACAGTTCCTGAAATTAATATGGGCGAAATCATTTACGTAGAAGCAAGTTACATGGGGGTTGTAAGAGGTGGTTATTATTTAACTACTGACTTATTAAGTCATATGACTTATATGCAAAATGAATTGGTATTAAATGTCTTTGATTCTCAAGGCAAAATAATAAATGAAGGGACTGCAGATATTATTTACAAAGATAATAATAATCAAGTTCAATCAAAGTCTTTTCCAATTACAGGGATAGTTAGAATTCCTAAATCCGACTTGCCAGATCAGGATTCCATTTTGGGAGCACTGATTAATGCCAAGGGTGATAGGTTAATGTTAAGTATGACATCAAACTACCCACCAGGAACATATTGGTTTGGAGGTGATTACGAAGGTGATTCAGAATATAACAAAAACATCTTTAGTTACTTTATGATGGATAAACCTGTGTACACTGAAGGAGATAAGGTCAGATTCAAGACCCAGTTTAGGTATTCAGAAGATTTTACTAGCTTCCAACCGTATGATGTTTCTGGACTTGAGTACGTGATTTACTATGGTGGGTCAGTTGTGGGTAAAGCGAAGCCCGAATATAACAAAGAATTAGGGTATATTACAGGAGAGTTCAACATACCAGGTGTGGGTGATAGCTATATGTCTGGGTCAATTCAGGTTGTGAGGGGTAATAACGTCATAGCTACAAAAAATTTCCCTATTCGGGAATATGTTAAACCCCAATATACGGTTTCTATTAGTGTTGATGATTCTAATAAAATATATCACCCAGGTGATGAAGTTGAATTTGCCGTAAAGGTGAATGATCTTGCAGGGAACCCATGGTCGGGGGGTGAAATCCAGGCAGACTTCGGATATACGGAGATGTATCGTTACTCTGGAATGAATATGACCAATTTGACTGCAAATAGCTATTTGACCAAATCAGTTGACAAAAAAACAGTTAAACTAGACTCAGGCGGCCATGTAAATCTTGTCTACAAAATAACAAACCCTGAAGTATCAGATACAAGCGACTTCTTCTCATCTGTCTTGCAGGTCAACATTGACAAACATGCAACAAAATCATATGGCGTTAAGTCAACCTGAGGAGACATTACTGTAATCGCAGAAACAACTGACAATAATGTGAGAAAGAAGTTGGGTGAAGAGGTTAAAATCCAAGTCAAGACAGTAGATGTGCAAACTTTGACAGGTGTACCAAGTACTATAGACAAGATTGAGGTGGTTCGCCATTGGTCCGAGAAAATTCCAAGGACATATTACAATTCAACTACACGCACCAACGAAACTACCTATGACTATGTTCAACATGAGGACCTGATAGAAACTCAGTACAATCTTAAAACTGATGATAACGGTAATTTGGAATTGGTGAAGAAATATGACCAAGATGGTTCATACTTCTTTAGGTTTGAATTCAAAGATAGGAACAATAGACTGGTAAAATTCTATTCTTCGCTTTTCTACCTAAATGGTGATGACGATGATAGCAGTATACAGGACAATTCTCCAATAATTTACACAGATAAAAGTGTTTATGAAATTGGTGATAAGGTCAACGTTAGAGTTGAATTCCCAGATAATTTCTTGGATGGACGAGAAGCTTACATCTTCGTTTATAAAGATAAGATATACATGGAAGAGAAAATCTCGATTACAGAGAATGTTTATAACTATTCCTATGATTTAACAAAAGAGCTTAGTCCGCAGGCAGGGATTCGGTTAGTTTATACTTTGCCAGTGAGCGACTTTGGTACTGAATTTGCAAATGAAAAATATAGAGTTGTTGACTCCGTGGAGCAACATCTTGTGGTGAGAAGAGATGAAGATTTGTTAAATGTAGAAATTTCTAGTGAGAAGAAGGAATATTTCCCAGGAGAAGAAGTGAAAATGAAAATCAAAGTGACCGACGAAAACGGTAGATCGGTCTCCGGTGCAAATTTGAATACCCGAGTATTTGATAAGTCATTGCTGGCAGTCCTCGACCAGGATAAATATCAGAAAGATATATACGATAAAGTTTTTGGGGTTTATAAAAGAATTGGAAGTCTCTTCACTTTTCCAAAATCGCCTTATAGAGGTGATGGTGGAGATGGAGGTAGAGGTCCTGACGGAATCAGAAGAAATTTTGACGATGTTGCGACTTTCCAATCAAATTTGATTACTGATGATTCCGGAAATGCCGAACTTAACTTTACTATTCCTGATTCTATAACTACATGGATTGTGGATGTTGATGCTTTTACAAAGATGTTGAATGTAGGCAATACTTTTGTTGAGATTTCAACGAATAAAGAGGTTATCGTGAATGGAACTTTCCCAGAAACAGTTAGAGTGGGTGATAAATTCTCTCCAAAGGTCGTTGTATACAATCACACGGACACTTCAGTAACAGGTAAATTGGTGATTACTGCCGGGGAAGGATTGGTTCTTTCAAATAGTGAGCAAAATATCGTCATTGAACCCAGAACAGGGGGAATATTTAATTTTGATGCTGAGGTAAAACAGGCAAAATCTGCGGGTACAATATTAACAATCAAGTTACTAGGAGAAGATGGTAGTGTAATCGATGGAATTGAAAAAACCATTGAAATTAGGGTACCTGGTTTTCCAACAACATCTGTTGAATCAAAAAAACTTAGCTCAGGTGAAAACGAATTGAAATTTAACATTGAAGGTGATCTTGAAAGAACATCAGCAAATTTGATGATTTCACCAAACTCATACAGATATGCATTCTTTACAAGAGATTTAATAGTAAATTCTTCGGAAGAAAGAGCTTCATCAGTAGTCCATAACCTTGCAATATATGAAAATTATGACAAAGGTCAAAGTGTGATTCCGATGAGCAAAGATTCAATATTAGACCAGTCCATTTTAAGCATTGCTGCTTTACTAGAAACGAGAAATGAAGATGGGGGTTATGGAATGTTTGGATATAGCACTTCTGACATTAAAAACACCTCCTATGTGGCATATGCCCTTGGAAAGGGAAATCAGTCCGGAGCAGGGAATAGTTATGATGAGAAGGAATTGCTCACTCAATATCTAGTTGAACAAGTTGTCACAACCGAAGGCAAGGTGAACAAATCTACGACTCCTTATGATAAGACCATGGCAGTATGGGCTCTAAGTTACATTGATCCATCAAAGGCAATCAACTATGCACAAATGATCAAAAGTCAGTTGAATGGAGACGAGACTATGGCAGAACTATCACTT
>CALMQQ010000225.1 GCA_937871845.1 uncultured bacterium | reverse complement strand
TGAAGTCCCATCTGTATTTAAAACCCTATCGACAACATAAGGTTGCATTCTTTTCCCTTCGTTTGCAATTACACTTATCCCTGCAATCGCTTGGAGAGGAGTCATTTGGTATCCATGCCCATAACTGTAAACAGCGTTATCTGCATATTCCCATTTATCAGCATCAGGTAATACTCCGGTAGATTCCCCTGTAAGATCTACTCCACTGATTTTCCCAACTCCGAACCTTTCTAAATAATCATGGAATTCTTCACTCGACAATTTGCCTCCGATGTTTCTAAATGCCACATTATCAGATGTCACCATAGCATCTATTACATTAATTGGTTGGTTTACAGGCTTTTTATCGTAAGTACATATGCATTGTATTCGAGAATCATTACAATTTGCGTTTGGACTTGCATTTGGAGTAATAACTTCACACCCACGATGTCCGTTTGGAAGGATAACTTCATCAAACTCTATCTGTTTCAACTCTAAAGCTGCAGCTACAGTGAAAACTTTTGCTACGGAACCGATTTCGTAAGGAGTCGTTATTGCTTTATTTCCGAATATATTCCCATCTTCTTCGTCATAGTATGTATTTGGATTAAAGTTTGGAAAATTCGTCATAGCCATTATAGCGCCTGTCTTAGGATCCATAATGATTCCTGTAATTGACTTCGGTTGGTAATCCGTATATCCATCTTGAATTTTCTTTTCAAGTATGGCTTGAAGTTGCTTATCAATTGTAGTTACGAGTGTCATTCCTGGTTTTGCCTCAGTTTCATTTGTGTTGTCACCGAGAAATATTGAATTTCCAAAGCTATCTACCTCGCTATTACTAACTCCTTCAATCGGTCTTAAACTTCTATCCCAAAACTGTTCTATTCCTCCTACTCCAACCGGCTCACCAAAATCATTGTAACCATAAAAACCAAGTACATGGCTTGCTAAACTACCTTCGGGATAACTACGAGAATTCACATATTCAAACCTTAGTCCTTCTAATTCATCTCCGCTTTTATCACTTTTCAGTGCAAGTAATTGATCTCTTTGGTCCACAATGATTCGATCACCAAGCTTTATCCATAATTGTTCACTATCGAGTTTTTCGGTAAGCTCTTCTTCAGTTAGTTGTAAAACTTCCGAGACTTTCCTGATAAATTCTTCTCTAGACTGTTTTCCTTTGTTTTCCGCATCTTCTAGTTCCGATTTCCAAACATAAAAATCAAAACGAGGTTCACTAAAAGTAAGCGTTGTCTCATCCTTAGCAAGAATACTTCCACGAACAGCAGGAATTTTTATTTCTCTATATCTCTCATTTGCCAATGCAATAAACTCATCTTTATCTACAAATTGCCATTTTGCCAACGAAAAAAGAATAGCTACAAATACTAGTAGAAAACCGACAAAAATAAAACTTAATTTGTAAGAATGGAACTTTGATGTTGCTTTCATAGATTGCTATTGTCAGCAATTTTTGTACTTCCGTCAATCATTACGACTTCAGATTCTTTCATATCCAGGTTTTCTATACTTGTAAGGATTTCTTTCCTAGACTGAAGTTTTAATATTTCAGCTTGTTTAATTTCATTTTCAATTCGCAATCTATTTTGTTCTTCTCTAACTTGTGTAACCCTCTCACCTTGAGCTCCGACAGTTGTGAGTACGAATAATTGCAATCCAAAAAATACTAAAATCAAAGCCACTGATGTATAAAGAAGAATCTTACTATTGCTAAGTCTTTCTCTTTTTATGATGATATCTTTCATATTTCTAAAATAATATGTAAATTTATATTTTCCTCATCACTCGAAGCCTTGCACTTGAACTTCTTGGATTTGTATTAATTTCTTGCTGAGAGGGTTTAATCAACTTCTCAACAACTTCTGCTTGCCCCTTTTCCTCCATATCTCTAATGAAATTTTTCACAATCCTGTCTTCACCGGAATGAAAACTGATTACTGATAAAATTCCCTCCTGAGCAAGTGCTTCAAACGCTAGGGGCAGAAAAGTCTTCAATGCTCCAATTTCGTCATTGACAGCGATTCTTAGCGCTTGAAACACCTTTGCTTCAGGATTCTTGTATGTGCCCTTACGTTTGTATAAGGGTACAACTTCTTGAATTAAGTGTTTTAACTGTGTAGTTGTTTTAAAAGGTCGTGTTTTTCTGTACTCAATGATTTTTCTTGCTAATTCTTTCTCGAATTTGATGTCAGCCAAATTTTTAAACATATTTTCCAATTCAGTCTTGTAAAGTGCGTTTAACAAATCACTCGCCTTCACTCCAAGTTGATCATCCAATCTCATATCTAATTCTGTGTTTTTCAAATAGCTTATTCCTTCAACTTGATAAATTTGATCTGTTGAAAGTCCTAAATCTGCAATAATTCCATTAAATTCCTTAATTTCTAAATTTTTTAATATCTCATCCAGGTTTCTGAAGTTCTCATTAACCAAAATGACTTGAACTTTTCCTTTGCTTAAGTCAGTACCTGATTCTTTATATCCTTCTTCAATTAGCCTTTGTTTGAAATTTTCAAGAGCTGTTTTATCAACATCCATCACCACAAGATTTCCTTTTCCATTTAGTCTTTCAAGTATCAACATTGAATGACCACCTCCTCCTAAAGTTACATCGAGATAAGTTCCACCTTCTTTAACATCTATCGAATCAATTGTTTCTTTTAGTAGTACCGGTTTATGCATTGCCTTTATTTAGTTTCATTAATTTCTCTGCAATATCGTCTGCAGATTTTGTAATTTTTCCAAGTCTTTGTTGCCATTTATCCAAATCCCAAATCTCAACCCAATCTTTCATTCCTAGAAATATTACATCTGTTTCAATCTGAGCAAATTCTCTTAAGCTTTGTGGTACAACCAATCTTCCTTGCTTATCCAAATCAACCTCAAATGCTCCTGCGATGATAAACCTGAAAGTGTCTCTTACTGATAGATTCAATATGGGTTCTTTTCCGATTACTCCCAATAATTGATCCCATCTAGCTTTATCGAGTAGTAATACACATCCTTCGTAACCTCTGGCAAGTATTAAATTGTTTTCGAGCTCTATTCTTAATTTACTAGGTACTGCAATTCTATTTTTGTCTGTAAGCTTTGTTTCGTAACTTCCTAAAAGCATGGTGGTGAAAGTGAATTATGAGGAATACTTGTTCTTGATTTGATTCAAGAATAAATATTTAGTGAGCAGTTTATCCCGCCCATTCCCTGGAAAGGGCGGGATGAAGTAAAAATATTTAATAGTACAAACTTATTAAACTCATCTTGTGCAAGAAGAAGAGTTCACCACTTTTCACCACCTTTCCCCAATAGTTTATATAATCCTGAATACTTTTTCAAGGGTTTAGGAATGGAAAATTGAGAAAATGTTTTCACACACAAATGATATATAGTTGTGATATAATATAACATATTTATATTTATCAAATGGGAGCTAAAGATAGACTAGGGTTAAATCTTGCAGAAGGTACTCAACTAGACCATAATACACCAGGCAAATCTCTTGCTAGGTGGGCAATTGGTCATGTAGCCATTCCTGCTCTTCCAATCGTATCGTTAATGATTAAAGACATGGCGGTTCCAATGGAAACAGTTACGGGACTTGAAGGCTTTGCACGGAATGCGGGTACTATTGCTCTCATATCAATTGCTGGTGATGTTTTAGGCAGACGAGGAGCACTTCCCTTAGGAGTCGCAATAGCTGCTACAGCTGGTGCTGTAGGAATTTCTGGAGAATTCGACATATCTTCATTATTTCGACAAGATTCGTTCCCATTGTCAGTGAATGATGGATTAAATGAAGCACTAATTCTATCCACCTATTTTTTAACAGGTATAAATTCGTACATAGCAAAAAATCGTGGAGATGTTATGGTTACATATACAATCGCGAAAATCCTTAAAGGTGCGGTAGACTTAACAGCTTAATTCTTCATCTAACAGAAATGATAATTAACACTTTAGAATCAGGAGGTATGTATCTTGCAGGTGTATTAGCAGGGTCAGCTGTAGTAAACTTAATGGACATCAATTTTGAGCCTAAAACTATTGCTTATGGAGCAATAGGTTCAGCTCTAACATGGGGACTTGGATTCATTTTGAACAAATGGAAGTGTACACCTCTCGAAGATGATACAGCACTGATGGAACTTGCAAATGAAGCTGTACAGAGAGCAATAAATCCACGAAACCTACCTAGAGCTCTATACACAGCTGCTGGAATGCTCGCATCTCCAGCATGGATAGCCCTAGTTCAAGCTGGTAGAAACGTGATCTAATAAAGATGTTATACGTGAAATTATTAGTAATTATAATGCAATCTTTTGCATTTAAATTAGTAAAGATAGTAAAATCTCCCAGTTATAAAAAATATAATGCCAGGAGAATTTCTTACTGGAGCAGCTTACGGACTCATGGGTAGTTTACCAGCGTGGTTATTTGGCAAAGTAATCCCGAGTGTAGAAACCGATGTCGTTTTCTCTGATAACGCTATCAAAGGTTTACCATTTTTAATTGTTGGTGGATGGATTGTTGGGAATTTAGCAAATCTCATGTTTAATGCTGGAAAGCCTGATGTAACACCAGTTCTAGATGTACAATTTCAAGGTGGTATGATTTTGGGTTCCGCTTTAGGTTCTTTTGCTATTAGAACTTACGAAAGATATAAAAATCGACGGTTCCTAAAATGATTTTTAAACGCAAATCTTGATAATACTTTTAGAATTCTCATATTATGCCCCATGTCTTAAAACCAAACATAATTCAAACACTTTGTTGAAAGATATAACTACTTCCCAATCCAAGGAGAACAGAACTGATAATTTTTACTCTTTTGGGAATAGGTCTTCCAGCTATTGATTCTGGCAGACTTAATAAAGCGTACGTAAGAATAGATCCAAAACCAAACCCAATAATAGCCATACCGGCAGTCGATTGCAATACACTCTCGAAAACATTATTTGGGGGTACTTCAGACGATGATTCCCTAAAATCTGGTGGAAATAAACTCATATTGTAAACGTACTTCAATTAACAATTGAGCAGATTATACAACAATAGTAGTAATATACAACAAGTTTTTAAATCATAATATTGTCCTAGTTTATCCAGGAAATCTCCTCCGTAATTTTACTTAGCAAAGCGTCTGTTCCCACAGTAATCGACTCCTCCCTCGTTCCGCAATTGAAATTACTACTTGTCTGCTCTTTCACAGATTCTGAGTAATATGTTTTCAGGCCCATTAGAAAGCCAAACGGAGGTACTCCACCAACTTCTACGCCATATTTTTCTTTAATAACCTCAGGTTTTTCAAATTCAAATGCTTCCCCTTCTAATTCTCGTAACTTCTCCATATTTATCTTCTCAGTTGCTGGTACACAAACCATGATATTCTTACCGGATTTTTTACCTTTCAGAATGAGCGCTTTTAGGCCTTCTTCGAGTTTAGTGCCCCTTATTTCTGCTGCTTCTTCAGATGTTTTTACTGGAGCATGTTTTTGATACTCATATTTCACACCTGCATCATCGAATAGGCTTTTAATCTTCTGAACCAACTGTGAGCCTGGAACAATTTTCCTCTTTATGCTCACAGATGCAATTCTCTTTGTATCAGAGGGGAATAATGTAGCCTCTCGAATATTATCCAAACCAAGCAACAACATAGTTAACCGCTCCATTCCCATTCCAAAACCACCGTGTTTAGGCATTCCAAATTTGAAAATGGCTAAGTAGTCACGGAAATCATCAGGATTAAGACCTTTCAATCTTAAAGATTCCTCCATCATGTCATGTTCATGGATTCTTTGACCTCCACTGACAATTTCAGCCTCTCTACAAAGTAAGTCGAAATAATTGGTGACTTCTGGATTTTCTTCGTTTGGGTGAGCATAGAAAGCTGTCTTTTTCCTCAAAAAATGAGTTACATAGATAAAGTCAGTTCCAAATTCTTCTCGGGCATATTTACAAAGCTCTCTCTCAGCTTCAGGTGATAAGTAATAGAGTTCAAGTGCCTCCCTGAAAGTAATCCTAGGGAAAGAAACACTCTCTGGAGCCAGAGCTGATTCAACTCCAAGTGTTTTCAATTCTCTAGCGTTTTTCTCATTTACACTTTTAACAATGAATTTGACGGTATTCTCAAGCATATCCATTACATCTTCAAATCCATCGATAAATCCCATTTCAAACTCAAACTGAGTGGCTTCTGTAAGATGTCTCCTCGTTGCGGACTTTTCCGCTCTAAAGCACTTCATCAAGGCAAATACTCTTTCATAAACACCTACCATCATTTGCTTGTACAATTGAGCACTTTGAGATAATTTTGCTTCTTGATCGAAATAATTAACAGTAAAAAGCTCAGTTCCTCCTTCTGAGGATGCACTAATCACATTTGGACCAAAGAATTCGGTAA